>QLUB01000099.1 GCA_018725205.1 candidate division NPL-UPA2 bacterium | reverse complement strand
CCTACAAAGACCTGGTAAATCATGATTTTTAGCATTTACCTGAGTGAAGTGGATAACCATTTTACTTTACTCTGGTAGTGGGGCATAGATTGCCTTTTGTTGCCAAGTTGATGTCCTCATGGTGGAGATTCGCCTGAAATGTACCACTATTGCCGCCAAAAGTGGGGCCGTATCCCCACAGAGTTTGGTCAACCGTAGTCAAATAAATACCTAGGTTAGGTTTATCTGCTTTTTCGCTTAATCTTTGTATAATGAGGGAATGTAAATGCCTGGATTCGATCTTGTAATACGCAACGGCCGCATCATCGACGGCAGCGGTAACCCTTGGTACCGAGCGGACATCGGCATAAGGGACGGCAAAATAGCCTACATCGGAAAGATTGCACCGGGAGAACATGAACAAGAAGTCGACGCCGCAGGACGCGTTGTGTCCCCCGGCTTTGTTGACATGCACGGGCACAGTGACGGGCAGATCCTACAGGCCCCCGACGCGGCCAATATAGTAGAACAGGGCATCACCACGGAGATTGGGGGTATGTGCGGCGTAACCCGCGCCCCTGTCTCAGAAAAATACTTTTCGCAACTGGTGAAATACGCCGGCTCTATGACGGATGAAGCCATGCAGGCCGAGTGGTCGTGCTTGACCAGTTTTGGCCGTTTTCTGGACCGCGTGTCAGAGTTGCCCTTAGGCACAAACCTAGCCGCCTACGTCGGTCACGGCACCGTGCGTATTGCCGTTATGGGATTTGAAAACAGACATGCTACCCCGGAGGAACTGGACGAGATGAAACAGCATGTGCGGGAGGCTATGGAGAGCGGGGCCATTGGTTTGTCCTCGGGCCTGATCTACCCGCCGGGTGTATATTCCCCCACGGAGGAGCTCATAGAGTTGAGCAAAATCGTCGCCGAATACGGCGGCAGCTATTGCAGCCACATTCGCAATGAATCTGACGATGTGGTCAATGCTGTGCAGGAAGCGATCCGCATCGGACGTGAATCGGGGGCGTCGGTGGTCATCTCGCACCACAAGATTGCCGGCAAACACAACTGGGGGTTGTCAGAAACGACCCTGCGCATTATCGAAGAAGCCAACGCGGAAGGCGTGGTGGTCGGCCTCGACCAATACCCATATGAAGCCGGCGGCACCGGGCTAAAGTCAACCATTCCCGGCAAGTACCACGAGGGCGGCGCAGAAAAGCTTCTGGCCAGGCTGCGGGATCCACAGACTCGGGAAGAGATTAAGCAGATGATTATGACCCCCGGGGGCAATTGGGAGAACCTGGCGCTTGGGTGTGGTTTTAACGGCATTATGGTGTTTGCTCGCAACATCCCCGGTGTTTTCGGCATTACCGTCGCGGAATACGCCGCGCAGAAGGGCATGGAGCCACTAGAGGCGATGCTTGATCTGGTCCTTCTCTCGGAAGGCACAGCAGGGGCAATTTACTCCATGATGGGTTCGGAAGACATCGAACGAATTATGAAGCACCCCTACACCATGATTGGCACGGACGGTGGCATTATCGACCCCGGCTACGACTCGCATCCGCGCAGCCGAGCCACGTTCCCGAAAGTGCTGGGTGTCTACGTGCGGGAAAAGCAGTTGTTGACCCTAGAAGACGCCATTCGCAAGATGACATCTCTACCGGCGCAAAAAGCGGGCCTGAAGACTAAGGGACTAATACGCGAAGGACTTGACGCAGACCTCGTGATATTTGACCCCGCCACTGTGGCAGGACCGGCCACTTACGCCAACCCCCACTTGAGCAACGTGGGAATCGACTATGTGCTCGTCAACGGCGGTATTGCCGTCAAGGACAGCAAGTATACAGGTAACGGCTATGGCAAGGTTGTCAGGCGTAGCAAATAGACTCGAGGTAATGATAGGGAGGAATATGAATGGAAGATTGGACTCATCTCAGAGCACACGTTGAGAAGTTAATGAAGGAATGGCACATCCCGGGGGCCGCCGTGGGCGTCGTTCAGGACGGAGAAGTAGTCTTTGCCGAAGGTTTTGGCGTCACTGACTGCAACACCGGCCAAGCCGTAACGGCCGACACACAGTTTTCTATCGGTTCCAGCACTAAATCTTTTACGACCACGGCGCTGGGATTACTGGTGGACGAAGGGGTTGTGGATTGGGACTCTCCGGTGCGCACCTTCATGCCAGAGTTTCGTCTGTTCGACAGCGTTGCTTCGGAAAGGGTCTGTCTGCGAGACATGGCCTGCCACCGCACAGGCTTGCCGCGCTACGACGCCATGTTGTTCAACCCTGTTTTCACCCGCAAAGACATCCTTGATCGCTTGCGCCACCTTAAACCGACCAAGGATTTGCGGACCTCGTGGCAATATAATAACCTGATGTTTGCCGCCATGGGCGATATCGTCCGAAGAGTTTCAGGTCTGACCTGGGAAGAGTTCGTCCGGCAACGACTTCTGACGCCGCTGGGCATGACAAACAGCTCCTTCGACTGTGACGAGATTCTCTCCGCCCCGGATCACGCCTGGCCCCACAGGGAAGTTGACGGGAAGATCTCGCGCATAGAGTTTATGTCGATTGGCGCGACAGGGCCGGCCGGTTCTATAAACGCCAGTGCCAAGGACATGGCCAAGTGGCTTAAGTTCAATCTTGATCTGGGTAAGGTTGAAGGCAAACAATTCCTAGCCGAGGCTACCATTAAGGAAATCCACAGCCGTCACATTCCGATGCGCGGCATGCAGGACGAAGAAGGCCTGCAACAGGGGAACTACTGTCTGGGCTGGATGTCCGGATTCTATCGCGGCGGCCATGTCATTCAGCATGGCGGCGCAACCGTGGGCTTTGCCACCGAATGCGCCTTTATGCCTTCACACAAGACAGGCGTGGTGGTGTTCACCAACAACAACGGCCCCGTTGCGCAATTCGTTGCTAGGTACGTGTTTGACACCGTGTTGGGTCTGGAGCCGGTGGACTGGAGCGGCAAGGCCAAGGAGAAGCGCGCCCAGTCGGAAGCAGCCAAGGTGGACCAGGGCGATCTTCCCAAGGTGCAGAATACTACTCCGTCACATCCTCTTGACGATTATAAGGGAACGTACAGACACCCCGGGCTTGGCGATTTGGCCGTAGGGTTTGACGAAAACGGCGACCTAACGGCGACCTACGGCACCATTGACATGAAGCTTTCTCACAGACATTACGACGTATTTGACGCCAAAATGCCGGACTTCTTCCGAGGCTTCAAAATGGGCGTAACCTTCCAGGGAGCCCAGGACGGCAGCATATTCAGCGTTGCTCTACCGCTGGGATTTGACCCGCTGTTGGAAGACCTAGTGTTCACCCGCGTTCCGGATAATATGATGTCGGAACTGTCGTTCCTTGCGCCTTTCTGCGGAGACTACGAAGTAGCAGGAATGCCGCTGAAGGTTGTCCTGAACAAACAGGGATCCCTTACCGTGGCAATGCCCGGCCAGCCGGTGATCACGCTGGTTCCCTACAAAGGAACTACCTTCAATTTCGAAGGATTGCCTGGCTTCTCCCTGACATTCGGAGATAACAAAGCCGAACTCACTCAGCCCGGAGGGGTATTCACAGCAAACAAAATTGGAGGTGGTCGCGTTGAAACAGCCCCTACATGACTCCATGAACATTGTCGCCAGAGATCACGAAGTATGCGCGGGCTTTGCTAGGGCACCCTATTTCCCCTTGGTTGTAAAGCGAGGACGCGGCTCTATCCTCGAAGACGCCGACGGGAAAGAATATATCGACCTGTTGGCCAGCGCCGCCGCAATCAACACCGGGCATTGCCACCCGACCGTGGTAGAGGCGCTGAGGGACCAAGTGGGCGAGCTGATACACTATACCCCTGGCTATGTGTACCACGAACTTAAAGTTCAGCTCGCTGAAGAGCTGGTAAGGATAACCCCTGGCAAGTACCGCAAGCGCGTTGCCTTCGGTCTTTCGGGTTCCGATTCTATAGATGGCATGATCAAGCTGGTTCGTGCCTACACAATGCGTCCAAAGATTGTATCATTTGTCCAGGCATATCACGGCTCGACGTACGGGGCCCTATCCCTAACCGCGCTTAGCCTTAACATGCGCCGTAGCATCGGTCCGCTTCTGCCGGAGGTACATCACATCAACTACCCTGACTGCTATCGCTGTGACTTCGGCAGTTCGCCTGAGCGTTGCAGCCTGCAGTGTCTGAACGACTTCCGTCGGGCCATGCATTACTATCTGCCACCCGATGAAATCGCTGCGGTGGTTATGGAACCTATTGCCGGGGATGCCGGCTTCATAGTGCCTCCAAAACGGTATATGCAGGAGTTGCACTCCATATGCAAGCAACATGGAATCCTCTTTGTGGTTGACGAAGTCCAGCAGGGCTTTGGCCGCACAGGGAAATGGTTCTGCATCGAACACTTTTACATAGAGCCCGACATTATCGTCATGGGCAAATCCATCGCCTCCGGGATCCCCATGAGCGCCATCGTAGGTCGCGCGGAAATAATGGAGGCGCTTGACGCTCCCGGACACCTGTTCACCACCGGCGGCAGCCCCGTTGCCTGTCGCGCAGCCTTAGCCACTATATCGGTAATCGAAAGCGAGCAACTGGTCCGGCGGGCAGCCGATATGGGCTCCTACATGCAGGAGGAGTTAAAACGACTGGCTGGGGTCTATGACCTGATCGGCGAAGTCCGTGGGCTGGGACTCACCATCGGAGTAGATCTGGTCACAGACCGCGGCACGAAGGAGCGGGCGCGGGAAGCCGCTGCAAAAATCTGCTACCGCAGCTTCGAACGCGGTGTTATCGTCATCTTTATGGCCGGCAACGTGCTGCGGATTCAGCCCCCTCTAGTGATTACCAAAGAACAGGTGGACAAGTCCCTAGACGTGCTTGAGCACTCTATCCGGGATTACCTCGGCGGCAAAATACCAGACGAGATTCTTAATTTTGCAAAGGGGTGGGGCATGTAGCCTCACCCCTTTGCCTCGTTGCACAGAAGATCAACCTAGCACTTGAGAAGCCAATAGTAATTTTTCCATATGGTCTCTGCTGTGGGGTGTGCGCTCGTCTCCGTTAACATGGTGTAGATGGCCATGCGTTGAGGTGCAACTTTGAAGCCTTTCTCTCGCGGACACCATAATCGGAACAGAGCGCATCCCCAAAGTGACCAAGCCAGCGAACAACCCTAGTCCTGCTAGGACCGAAGCTATCAGCATACCGGAACCCACCCCCCGCAGACTCCGCACGGCCTCAAGTGCGCCAGATATAGCCCTTCCTCCTAGCAGCAACATGAAAATGGGCCGTCAAACATTAGGATCGATACGCCCACTAGAAGAAAGACTGCCTAGAGTAATCGTCCTGCAATATGGCATCCCGTGCTCAAAACCCCTTCCTAAAACGAGTTTTACAAAAGGAGGGGGCAGAGCGTAGCTCTGCCCCCTCTCAAGAAGGTGCTACGTCGCTACCTTCTGATAAACATGGCTTCTCCGATGATCGTGCCTATTGGCGATTCGACGATCCCTTGTACATGCCTAGCAACGCCCCGCACCAACGTACGCTGGAAGAGCCAGATGTGGGGCAGCTCGTAGTTTAGGATTTGGTCGACCTGATGGTAGATAGCGATGCGTTCGGCAATGTCTACCGTGAGGCGGCCAGCCTCAATCAACCTGTCCACTTCTGCGTTTCTAAACTGCCCGAGATTAAAGCCGTGGATGCGGCCGTCTGGACTGCGCGCAGCATTAGAAGAATGGAACAGGGCAAACGGGTCGGGGTCAACGCCTGGGAAGAAGCCGATGAGGACCAAGTCAAACACGCTGCGCCGCCACTGATCGAGCAGGACGGACAATTCGGTTGGGCGATCCAAGGCTTCAACGCCAATTTCGCGCCACTGCCGTGTCGCTATGGCGACAACGTCTTGACGGATAACATTGCCAGCGACATGCAGTATGCTAAGACGCAATAGCTCTCCCGTAGGCGAGCCGTCGCGGCGGCGGAAGGTCTGTCCGGCGGGGATTTGCCAACCGGCCTCGTCGAGCAATTGCCCCGCACGCGTTGGGTTAAAGGCGTAGGTATTAAGATTCGGTGCCCCGGTTGCCCAAGAGGTTATGAGCTGGTTAGAGTGAATGACTGTGCCGAGGTCGTTGAGTACGCTGCGCACTATTGCGGGCCGGTCTAAGGCCAGCTTTAAGGCTTCGCGTACACGGCGGTCGCGCAGGATGGGATGCTCAAGGTTAAAAAAAATAGAGTCGGAGCCGTGACTGGGGACGTCGCGGAAGTTAACGCGGCCAGCCATTTCGCGCCGTACGCGGTCGACGGCGTCGGGAGTTATGCTCATCCAGTCGATGTCGCCAGCTTCAAAAGCAGCTTGCATGATGTTGGCGTCACCAAAGCGCCTGAAAACGATTTGATCGATGTAGGGGCGTGGTGCCATCCAGAAGTTGGGGTTACGCCGTAATGCCGCAAATTGGCCGGGGATAATGCGGTCAAGGAGATAAGGCCCGGCGCCAATCGGCTGGCGGCTAAAGGCGTGCGCGCGGTGTTCGCGTACCGGCACGTGGCCGAGGATGTGGTGGGGG
>QLUB01000098.1 GCA_018725205.1 candidate division NPL-UPA2 bacterium | reverse complement strand
CGTGGCTACCGCCTTTGATACGCCGACGAGGCAGTCTTTTATCGTGGAGATGGTGGGCAAAACCGATTTAATGAACGCCATTTCACTGAACTCCGCCATCTTTAACGGCGCACGCGTCATCGGCCCCGCGATTGGGGGCCTAGTCATGTATCAGTTCGGCGCTGGGCTCGCCTTTTTGCTTAACGGCCTCAGCTACCTGTTTGTATGCTATGCCCTACTGATTATGAAAGTAGACGGGCTACCGCCCAAAGCGAGTCAACGCAATATGCTGCAGGAAATAAAAGAGGGGCTCTCATTTGCTTACCGCACGCCGCGAGTTTTTGAGGTGCTCTCGCTAGTTGGTTTAATCGGCATCTTTTCGCTCAACATGAGCATCCTCATTCCGGTGTTGGCGCGCGACGTCTTAGGACAGACGGCGGCTGGATTTGGGCTATTAATGTCATTTATGGGTGCGGGCGCGGTGTGCGGTGCCGGGTCATTGGCCTATCTATCGCACCTTGGTCCTAAGCGCGGACTGCTTTTTGGCGGCGCGTTAGCCATGACCGTGACGCAAGTGTTGTTGTCGCTAGTCGCTGGCTACTGGGCGGCCGTAGGGCTTGTGTTTGTGCTTGGGTGGTCGCTGATCACATACAGTGCAACCGCTAACTCGAGCCTACAGGTGGCTGCACCCGATCACTTGCGCGGGCGCGTCATGAGCCTGCACTCTCTCTTAAACGGCGGCACTTCGCCGCTGGGCAATCTGTTCGCCGGCACCGTCACCGATATTTACGGTGCAGCAGGCGGGTTTTTGGCCTGCGGCGGCATCGGTTTAGCGTGCACCACCTACTTGTTGTGGCGCGGCAGAGCGCGGCCGGCAGGTGACAACGCCTTGCGTCGCGAACAATCTGCAAATGCCAATACTCTGTAGGAGGTCAGTACAGTGGGCTCTACAATTAGACCCGTGCGGTGTGAAGATTTCGCGGCTCTGCAAGACATTGAGATAGCAGCGTTTGGCGCAGCGGGATACTGCAACTACTTCATCAAGATGGTACCACACCTGTTCCCAGCTTCGTGTTTGGTGGCGGAAGTAAATGGGCAAGTAGCGGGGTACAGTCTAGGCGCGGTAGATGGGCACGACCAGACGCGTGCGTGGATATTGACAGCGGCAGTAAAGCCGGAGTTTCAAAACTGCGGCCTAGGCAAGGAGCTGACGTGTCGCTTGATGGAAATTATGGAGGCGCGCGGTACGCGCTCTTTTGTGCTGACTGTCGAGCCTAACAACCCCGCGCGCAAATTGTACCAACGCCTCGGGTTTAGTGATTTGAAATATGAAGCCGACTGCTACGGCAAGGGGCAGGACCGCTACTATATGGAAAGGCGGGTCGAGGTATGAAGATTGTTGCCGCAGAACTCCGCGAGCTGGCTCTCCCCTTAAAACAGCCCTTCGTTATTGCCTATAATACTTGGCGCAATATGCCGACGCTTGTTTTATCCCTCTTCACAGACGAAGGGCTTGTCGGCTACGGTGAATGCGTGCCCGATGAAGGGGTAACTGGGGAAACCATCAGCAGCACTCTTGCCATGCTCAGGGATACCCTCCTGCCGTTAGTCTTAGGCCGGAGCGCCTTTGACCTAGAGGCGTTTCACCGCGCAGCCGAGGAGCGAGTGCACGGGGCCTACGCCGCAAAAGCCGCCATTGATATTGCTCTGCACGACCTTAAGGCCAAAGCCTGCGGCGTGCCGCTTTATAAATTGCTTGGCGGTCACTGTCAAGCGGTGACTGTCCCGGCGGTAATCAGCATCATCCCACCCGACGAGATGCCGGGCGCGCTGGCACCCTATCAGGCACAAGGCTACAGGCAGTACAAACTTAAACTAGGCGGAAAGCCAGAAGACGACATTCGCCGCGTAAAGGTCGCCCGCGAAACGCTAGGCAAAAAAGCGCGTATCAAGGTGGACGCCAATCAAGGCTTTGCCACCGCCGATAACGCGCTTAAGATAATGCAGGCTATTTCCCGCTACGACATTGAGCTCGTCGAGCAGCCCGTAAAACACTGGGACTACGAGGGCCTAAAGCGGGTACGCGAGCGTTCGGATATATCACTCATGGTTGACGAGGGGGTCAGGACGGGGCGCGACTTATGGCGGCTCTTGTCGCTAACCGGCATCGACTGGGTGAATGTTAAGCTTATGAAGTGCGGCGGTCTGCTGCCGGCAATGAAACTTGCTGCCCTCGCCGAGATTGCGGGCGTCAAGGTCCAGGTAGGGTCGATGCTAGAATCCAGCATCGCCAGCGCAGCCGGGGCCCATTTGCACAGGGCACTGCCTGCAATCTATGCTAGCGAAATGGTGGGCCCACATCATTTTGCGGCTGATATCGGCGACTTTAGCTATCGCCATGATGAAGTGTTTTTTAGCGAGCGCGCGGGGCTAGGCATAGAGGTAGACAGGGAGCGTTTAGCGAGTCTCATGCTGCGAGGCATCCGCATAAGCGAGCACGGTGAGAACTCTGCTCTCACTTCCAGCGGAGTTCTTGGGCCATCTTGCGGTGAGCAGTGAGCCAGGCGCTCGGTTGCGAAGACCTCCGCTAGCGGCGACAGAGGTTCAAGTAGCGGCCCTGGCTGCGGCACTAGCGTGAGCGTTTCCCTAGCCAAGTATTGCCTAGCCGCGTCTATGTCCGTGAGCGCGTGCTCTGGGCCCAATACGGCCTGAAACAGTGCCTTGCAACGCCGCAAGTTCCATCGCTACTCCTTGCTTGTCTCGGATGCTTCGCGGAGGGATAGCTCAACCAACACGCAGCTCTGCACAAACTGCAGCTTAAGGGCTCGGCACTGTTCCACAATCTCCTCCGTGTCCGCTCCAGGCTGCAGCCAGATATAAGTTATCCCAAGGCTCGCGGCTTCGGCCAGATACTCGGCCCCGAGCTTAGGGTTGATGACTAAGCATAGGACATCCGGCTTGTTTGGCAATTGCTTTAGGGATACATAGACATTTTCACCGCCCCTAGGATGCACACGGCTTACCTCATACCCTCTGCGCAAGAGCTTCTGTACGATCTTGTAGGCGAACTTATTCGGGTTTAAGACGTCGCCCGCGACTGCCCAATGATTAAGCCCAAACAACAGGTCTTTGCTCACTTTAGGAACCTCCTCTTTTCTGGTAGTGCCGCAGTTTAGTCGCCGCCAGCCTTAAAATTGTACGTGGTCTTAAGGATATGCTGTACTTCAACGGTATCACCGATGGCGTCAAGGATTTGGCGTATAGGCTTATAGGCCATAGGGGCTTCGTCGAGAGTGTCAGGGTCGACCGAGGTGGTGAAGATGCCCTCCATGGACTGCCTGTACTCCGCGAGCGAATAAGTGCGCTTGGCTTGGCTGCGGCTCAGCAGGCGACCGGCGCCGTGTGGAGCAGAGTAATTCCAGTCACTGTTGCCCTTGCCTACGGCGATAATGCTACCGTCACGCATGTTAACTGGGATGATGAGGATTTGGCCTTTGTGAGCCGCGACTGCGCCTTTGCGTAAAATGCCCTCCCTTGCGTCGATATAGTTGTGCGTCGTAATAAAGACGTCCTCTAATTCCCAGTTCATGCCCCGCGAGATAACCTCGGCGATAGCTTTGCGGTTCAGGTCCGCAAATTCTTGGGCAATGGTCATGTCGTTAAGGTAATCCGCCAAATCTTCGCCTTCCACGTAGGCCATGTATTTGGGCACTTTCGTACCCCCATGCCCCTTGCGAGAAAGCGCGCGCACCGCCGCGTTCTGGTAGTGTTCGGCGATTTGCTTGCCTAGATTGCGGCTACCCGTATGGATGCTTAGGTAGTTGTCTCCTGCTTCTCGGGCGGCCACCTCAATAAAGTGATTGCCTCCGCCTAGGCTGCCAATACCGAGCTCGATGCGGGTCATCTTCTTGATGTGCGCGGCACACTTAAGCTCAGCGAGCCGCGCTTTGCTTGCCAAGCGATGGGGGCTGTTTCTTACGTCAAAGCCAGAAGGAACGTTGCCGCGAATCACTCGGTCTAATTTGGCAAAGTCAACCTGCTGCGCGGGAATACGACCCACCAGCACGCCGCAGCCAATATCGACGCCTACGTGACCCGGGACGACCTTGTCTCTAATCGTCATCGTCGTGCCAATGGTGCAACCCATACCTACATGAGTATCCGGCATGACCCGTATCTTAAGCCCCTCCACAAACGGTTGGTTGCAGAGTTCGTGCAGCTGTTGCAGTGTGCCTTCGTCGACTGCGTCCAAGAATATCTTGGCAGAGTTGTATGCGCCCTTAATCGTAATCATGCGCCCACCTCCTGCCATAAGTATATTATCGTTAGCCGCAGGCGGCAACTTGTTTCTGGAGAGACGCACATGCGTCCCCCGTGTTGGAAGGAGGATGCCATGCAGATTACGCGCGAGCAAGCCCGTTCGTTTTTGATCGGGCGCCAGCAGTTTAGAGCTTGTGGGTCGGCTTGGATTGGACAGGAGGGAGTGGCGCAAGCCATCCGGCACTTAGGCGCCGTCCAAATCGACCCCATTAAGGTGTTTGAGCGCAACCACCATCAAGTGCTCTTTAATCGTGTCGCCGGTTATCGCCCTGCGATGCTAGACGAAGAGCTTTATGTCAAGAAGAGTTCCTTTGAGTATTTCTGTAATGCCCTCTGCGTACTCCCTATGGAGGAGTATCCCTATTTCGCATATAAAATGCACCTGCAGAGGGAGAAGCACCGTCCTGCCCCAGAAGAAAAGCAAGCCGCCGACAGAGTGCTGCGGCGGCTAAAAGACGATGGTGCTAGCACAGCTCGCGAGTTTGCGAGCGGCGAAAAGGTGAGCGGTTGGTGGGACGGCGGCGAGAAAAAGACTAAGGCGGAAAAGGCAGCGCTTGACGTTCTGCATTACACAGGGCAGGTTATGATTACCGCGCGGGAGGGGTTACTCAGGCGTTATGACTTGCCGCACCGCGTTGTTCCGAGCCATCTCCTGCAGAGAGAAGTCAGTGAGGCGGAATACCGGCTGTACATGCTGGAGAAGTTTCTTGTCGCCTACGGGTTGAGCCAAACGAGCTTGTTCCGGTTTGGCTGGTCTGAAGCACCAAAGGTCGAGATTAAGCGCCTGCTGCAGGATTTGGTCCGCGCGGATCGCGTGGTCCCCGTGCACATAGAGGGCGTAAAGCGGCAGTACTATTGCCATACGTCGCTGCTGCCTGAGCTCACCGATTCGCGCCCTCCGCAAACGGACGGGGCGACATTCATCGCCCCGTTAGATAACTTAGTGTGGGATCGCGACCGCCTCGAGGACATTTTTGGGTTTGCCTATCGTTGGGAAGTTTATGTGCCCGAGGCCAAGCGCAAGTACGGCTACTATGTACTGCCCGTGCTGTTTGGCGACGAATTCGTGGGCAGGGTTGAACTAAAGGCCGAGCGAGAGCGGGGAGTGCTCAAGGTCAGTGGTTTGTGGCTGGAAAAGGACACGACAACCGTGCGCGAAGCGGTGGCTGCGGCCACTGCGGCAACAGCCGCGTACCTAGGCCTTCGGGAAGAACTCGATCGCCGCGCCGACGGTGCCGGGTCCCGTGTGCACGCCGACGACCGGACCCACTTGGGAGACCGAGGGTTCGATGCCAAAGGCTCGTTCTAGGAGCCCCTTTAAGTGCTGCCCGGCCTCATCAGCGGCCCCAACTGCTACGCAGACGCGCTTTGCCCGGCGCCCCTTCGACAGGTCCTGGAACAGTGTGACCATCTGCTCGAGGGCCTGTTTTTGGCTACGGGCCTTACCGGCATCAATGTATACGCCGTCATCTACGCGAATAATGGGCTTAATATTAAGTAGGGAACCAAGTAGGCTTTTGGCTTTGCCGATGCGCCCGCCCTTAGCTAGGTACTCGAGGGTGTTTAGCGTAAACACCACCTCGTGGTTAGCGCGCGAAGCATCGATGGCCAGAATCACCTCGTCCACACTCTGGCCAGCTGCGATGGCCTCAGATGCGGCCGTAACCTGCACGGAGGTGCCGACGCTAATGGAGCGCGAGTCCACCACCCTAATGTCGCGTCCTAGGTGGTCGGCCGCTTGCTTGGCGGCTTGGTATGTGCCGCTGAGTCCCGACGAAATGTGCAGTGAGATAATAGTGTCGTACCCTTGGGCAAACAGCTTCTCGTACAGTTCCATAAATTCGCCGGGGGACGGCTGACTGGTGGTCGGGAGTGTCTTGGCCTCGGCAAGCATCGGGTAGAACTGCTGGGGAGAGATGTCTACGCCGTCGAGATAAGTTTTGTCGCTAAAGATTACGTTCAGTGGGCGGACAGCCACATTGAGGCTCTTAATCTGTGCGGGTGTAAGATCGGCAGTGCTATCTGTTACAAGCGCTATTTTTTTCAACGGGAACCCCTCCTGCAAAGTCATATCGCTACATAGACGTAGTTTGTCCTCGGTAGTGTCGCTCACGGCAACAAAAACTTTTTCGCCCTCCGGCGCGTCTAATTGGTAGAAAGGAGCGGAGAAATGGACTTATCACTTTTGGTGGCTAGGGCGCAACGGGGCGATGAAGTCGCCTTTGCTGAGCTCATAAAGTCCTGTCAGGTGCAGCTTTACCGCATCGCTTTAAGCTACGTCAAAAATCGAGAGGACGCACT
>QLUB01000097.1 GCA_018725205.1 candidate division NPL-UPA2 bacterium | reverse complement strand
TTGCCAGTATAGCGCCGCGCACTACGTTAGTGTCAGGTGAATAGTGCTTGACACCGGCGAGGGGCATAATCTTTCCGGGGTCTCCCGCGCCTGCCTCAGCTGCGTTATGGCTGAGCTGCACAATTATGGGGGATCCTTGCCCGGCTGCGGCCGCCATGGCAAAGCCTCGCATCTCTAGCTCAAAAGGAAAGTTAGCGTTCGCAGCAAGCAACGTCACGCGCTCAGCCTCGGGCTTTAACTGCCCGTCAGCCGTAAACGGCGACGCCAAAGCAAATATCTGCCTGAGCTCGGTTCCCGTCAACAACATGCAATTGCCCCCTTGCGTTGTGTTATGCCCTATCTAGGTATTCGCGCGTGCGTGTGTCAATGCGCAGCCTGTCCCCCTCGTTGATAAAGAAGGGGACGTTAATGATGAGCCCTGTTTCCATGGTAGCGGGCTTAGACCCACCCGTCGCCGTGTCACCGCGGAAACCCGGGGCTGTTTCTTTTACTACCAGTTCCACGTAGTATGGCAGTTCTATGCCGATAATCCGCTGGCCGTACATCATCATGGTGACGTTTTCGTTTTCCTTGAGAAACTTAATGTCCTCTCCAAAGACATCGTGGTTGACATTGACTTGCTCGAAGGTGTTTATGTCCATGAAGGTGTAGAAGTCACCGGTGTCATAGAGGTACTGCATTTGGCAGCGCTCTACATGCGCGCGGTTTACCTTCTCGCCTGCGCGGAAGGTCGTCTCCTGCACCGCGCCGGTTTCCACATGCTTGAGCTTAGCGCGCACAAAAGCGGCACCTTTGCCCGGCTTGACATGCTGAAAGTCCACCACTTGGTATACCGCTCCGTCAAGTTCAATCGTGAGTCCTGTGCGAAAGTCGCTAGTTGAAATCATGGGAGGCCTCCTTGCTAGATGGGGGTATGGGGTGGCTTGCCGCTTGCCGCTTTCCGCTGTAAGCGGTAACTACAGCTCGATGAGTTCCTTGCTAAAGCTATAGAAGTTCTCGCAACCGTCAGGTGTGACCACGACCATGTCCTCGATGCGCACGCCGCCCCATTCGGGTATGTAGATGCCGGGCTCAATAGTAATGACCATGTTCGGCTGCAAAGCGTCCTCGCCTTTGGTGCCGGCCGAGGGACCTTCGTGCACGGCGCGGCCGACGCCATGACCTAAGCCGTGCCCAAAGCGCTCGGCGTAACCCGCTTGAGCGATGATCTCGCGCGCGACTGCGTCGACTTCTTTGCCCAAGCGGCCCGGCTTAGCAGCGGCGAGTGCAGCCTGTTGCGCTTTGAGAACGATACCGTAGATACGACGTTGCTCGTCCGTGGCCTTGCCCACGACAAACGTACGCGTCATATCGCTACAATACCCATTGTATACAGCTCCAAAGTCTAGCGTCAAGAAATCTCCGTGCCGAATGAGCTTATCGCTCGCACGTCCATGCGGGAGGCTAGAGCGCGGACCGGAGGCGGCAATAATCTCAAACGCTAGGCGTTCGGAACCTAAGCGGCGCAGCTCGATTTCGAGTTCTAGCGCGATAAAAGCCTCGGACACGCCGACCTTAATCTTAGGTAAGGTCTGCCGCAAGGCCGCTTCGGCTATCGCTGCGGCTCGACGCATTGACGCCAACTCCGCTTCGTCCTTAACCATCCGCAGCTTCTCCACTAGCCCGGTCTGCGGCACGAGCTCTGCCTGTAGCTTCTCCTTAAGCGTCTCATAGATGCTGAAGGTTATGTAATCGCTCTCAAAACCTAGCCTTTGAATATTGTGTTCGGTTAGCGCCTGCTGTAGGGCATCGTACAGTGATGTCTGATAATCTTTAATCATGAACTCCGGTGCCTCTATCGCGGCCTGCTCTACATAGCGAAAATCTGTGAGTAAGAGCGCCGTATTGCGGCTAATCAGCGCATAGCCGTTAGAGCCTGTGAACCCGGTCAGGTAGGCACGGTTGTCCGGTTTAGCCACTAGGTAGGCGTCAAAGCCCTCCGGCAGGCTAGCGCGCAGTTTCGCAAGTCGCTTCTCCATCAGTCTCTCCCCCTCGCACTAAGTCTAGGTCTAACCAGGTCGTAAATTTCCTCTGCTACCGCTGATAAAAGCTTCCCGTTCGTGTCCACCGTGAAGTCGGCGTAACGCTCATAGAGCGGGCGGCGTACAGCTAACAGCTCCCCTAATCGCCCGCTTGGGTCGGCTGTGTTCTCCAGCAATGGGCGTTTGACACGGCTGTACTTAAGCCGCATCAAAAGCTGCGGCACAGAGGCTTTAAGGTAGATAACAGCTGTCGCTTTGGTTTTTAGGGCCTCCATGCCGCGGTGCGACAAAACAGCACCCCCGCCCAGTGATAGAATCATGGGCCTGCCTGTCTCAGCTAGGCGCAGCAGTGCTTCTTCCTCTAAAATGCGGAAGTAAGCTTCGCCGTGTAAAGCAAAAATCTCAGCCACAGTTAGCCCAACACGACGCTCTATTTCCCGGTCGAGGTCAATCGCCACTAGGTTGAGCCGTCGGGTTAGCATCCTGCCGACACTGCTCTTGCCGCTCCCCATCATGCCCATGAGTACAATCACTGCGTGTTGCTTCCTTTCGGCTCTGATTAGGGCGGCGTCGTGGAAATGCGGATGCGGCCGGATAGACTCAAAATTAGGAACATCCTCATTCCATTGCTGGCTTGAATGATGACAGTGGAATTTGCCGTGGGGTTGCCAAAGGCCACCGGTTCGCCCAAGTAATTAAAGGCAAAGTTCTCATCGGGAGCGAGAAACGTAATCCCTGCGGGCATAACACGCCGGAACTCAGGCATCTCCTGCGCCAACTCGTTAAACACGCGGACTTGGTGGGGGTGGCCGGCGAACCTGAGAAAATCCATGCGCGTTGTTGCGCCGCGCATTATCGCCAGTTGCCGCACATGATGCGCATCGGAGGCCAAGAGGCGCACGGTGGACTGCAAGCGCGCTCTAATCAACGCATCGCCTACGCGGGGTATCGCAATCAGCGCAAGCACCCCCATGATGCCAACTACAGCTAACAACTCAATCGCGGTAAAACCGCGTGTGGTTGACTTCAATGGTCTCACCCCACTTTAGTTTCGCCGCGGTACAAACGGTGACCGCTCCGGGAAACCGCCCACTTTGGGCTCACCGATGACGGCACCGCTAAAGAGGCGCACTTGCAGGGAGGCCGTAAGCCCCTCCGCACCACCTGCAAACCGCAACGTTTCCAGAACTAGCGCCTCATCTTGCGCTTCCAGCAGCATAAGCAGGCGATAGAGGTCATGGTAAGTCCCTGTCAACTGCAGGGTTGTCACCGCACCGATGTCCCCGACGGCAATACTTGTACTCTCCAGCCTAACAAAAGTCGCACGCGCGGCGTTCTCTAGCATCACCAAGAACTCCGGCAAGGGGATACCGAGTTCGCGCTCGGCGGCAGTGACGTGGATTTGCTCTTTAATGTCGGCGATACGCGTCTTCAGTTCGGCTTCCTTCGTCTCCCACGGCGCGAGCCTGTCCAGCGTTCTCGTCAGAATACGCAGTCTGTACTCCAGCGCCGCCCGCTCTGCCGCGAGAGGCTGCCAAAAGAGCAGGTAAAACGCTGCCCCGGCAAGCGCCAAGCCAAGCAACGACACCAGTACAACCTCGCGCCTGTTAAGCTTCATGGCACCACCGCCCTCAGTTCTACCACAATGTCAAAGCTGTACCCGGCGTCGCCTCGGTGCAGCACGCTAAGCACAGGGTCAGCAAACAACTCGGAACCGGCTAGAACCCTGAGAAACTCAGCCGCCAGCGCGTAAGTAGGCGTTACGCCGCGCAGGGAGAGCCGCGCTTCTTCTAACGCCAGTTCCTCGACAAAAACGCGATCCGGCAATAACCGCGCAACCTCATCTAGGAAAGGCACCAATTTGGCCTGCGTGGGGACTGCTTCTCCTTTTATGCGAGCTAACTCCTGCTCCAAGCTTACGTATTCCTGCAGCAGAGGGTCAAGCGGGGACAGCGCCGCCACACGCGCTATGAGCCTAGCCTCCTCGTTGCGCAAGCTCTCTAGGCCTTGCCTCTGCTGATAGCTATAATAGACTAGCGGGGCGCTTACACACAGCACACCTAAAGCCAGCAAAGCGATGGCGCGATAACGATGTGGTTGCCTCTGCCGCGCGAGAGGCAGCAGGTTAATTTTCACTGCTATACCTCCCCCAGCGCGAGGCCAATTGCCACACACAAAGAGGCGCCGCACCAGCCAAGTTCTTCTCTTTGCACGCTATGCGCCATCCGCGCCAGCGGGTTAGTGAGCACCACGTGAAAATCCTTGTGCTCACCGCGGAGCACGCCGCGCAAGTTTTGTTCAAGCTGCTCGGCGAGAGCGGGGAGCAGACTGTTGCCGCCGACTAGCTGCACGGAGTCAATAACCACTCCCTTGTTCTCGGCCAAAAAGAAGTTCACCGTAGTTACTATCTCTCCAAACAGCCGATCGCGTACAGGCAGAAGTGAGCCAAGGTAGGGGCTCTCGGGTGCGAAGCCGTGCAGAATTTTCGCGGCCTCGGCCTCGGCAAAATCTAATTGGTGCTCCATCATCACGGCGCGCGTCAGGTGGTTGCCCCCGAGCGAAACCACCCGCGCCGTTTGCAGCACGCCTTCACGGAAAATGCTCAGGTTAGTCGTCCCGCCGCCAAAGTCGCAGACTAGATGCGTCCCCTGCTTAACTCGCGCTTCCGTAGCCAAAAGCGCCGCCCTAAACACCGCTAACGGTTCAATATCCACGCGGATAATCTCAAACCCGGCGCTTTGCATAAAGTCGACGAAATTGATGATCGGCTCGCGCTGCATAGCCACTAAAATCACGGTGCTTGGTTCGCCGGGACGCGTCGGCATCACACTGTAGTCCGTTAGCGTGTCCTCGCGGTTAAGCTGCAGCACCTGCTCAATCTGCCAATCTATGGCGGCGCGGAGCTCGCGCTTGGGCATAGGCGGGAGCGTAAGTTTTCTTAACATCAGGTTCTGTCCCGTCAGCGTAGTTGCGGCACGGCGAGTCGCGAAGCCTCCCCGACTTACCGCCTCAAAGATCGCGGCACTGAGCGCCGCCGGATCGCGAATCAACCCGTTCTCGACGCTCCCCCGCGGCGTAGGCACAATGGACTGCCTGAGCACGCACGGCGGCTGCCCCTGCGCTACTTCTACGATTTTGATTTGCGAGTTGCCGACGTCAATGCCAAGCACCGGACGCGCAAACAAACCGCGCCGCGGAGCGTGGTTAACAGGCGGGGTAGGTTTAGCAGGTGGTGCCGCTTGCTCTTTAGGAAAGCGCAGCGACGCTGCAGGCGGAACTTGCGGTGGAGAGTGCCGAATGCGACGAAAAGTACGAACTAGGACCGGCGCCATAGCCAGCGGCACAAGTGCCAAGAACCACCATAGATATGGAGTCAATCGCTCCGCGAACACTGCAAAGCGAGCAACCGTTTCCCGCACGTCCTCATGCCAGAAACGGACCAGCCACGGCAACCCAAACGCACCTCCGACTGTAACAGCGACCGCAACAACACCCGCTATTGCCCATGCGCTCCGGCCACGCCTCAACCGGGATGCCCGGTTGCGCTCGCTTCTTGTGGTTACCAGCTGCAAGCGCAGAGGCCCCCTCTCTCACCAAGTCCGCATGCCTAACATGCCGTCTCTGGCTTATCTCTCTCTATAACCCCACTATCTGAGTATACCACAAGATGATGGCAGGGCCCCACAGCATTGTGAAAAACGCACCTAGAGCCAAAAACGGCCCAAACGGTAGCATATCTTTTCTGCCCTTTATTTTCAACACCATTAATAAAACACCTGCCGCGGCGCCGACGACAAACGCCAAAAACAACGTCAACATCACCGGCGCGGGGCCAAGATAAAGCCCAAGCAGCGCCGCCAGCTTGACGTCGCCAAAGCCCATCCCGCCCCGCGCTAAGAGATAGATGATCAGCATAACGGCAAAGCCAAGCGCGAGCCCCAGTAACGCCTGGCCAAGCGGCACAAAGGGGATCATCGTCCGCAGTACGACCCACATCAAAGCCCCGACCGCGAGCATGCTGTCCGGGATATAAAAGTGCTCTAGGTCAATCAGGGAGATACCAATAAGTAAAGCCGCCAGCACCACATACGGCCAGCGCAGGACATTGCCCACATTTATCCATATCAAAGTCAGGCTCGCTAGCGTCAGTCCCTCGACCGCCAAATAGCGGAGCGGCACCCGCGCCTGGCAGTAGCGGCAGCGCCCCCGCAGCCACACATAGGAGAGGAAGGGCACTAGGTCTGCAAAGCTAAGTGTGTGCTCGCAGGCCGGGCAATAAGAGCGCGGCGTCACCACGCTCTGGCCGCGCGGCAAGCGGTAAATGACCACATTAAGAAACGACCCTACAGCAGCAAAGACTAAAGGCACCCCATCAACTCCACCCCAAGCTTGCGTTTTCACGCCTTAGAGCATCTTTCGACATTCTCCGACAAGACTCCTGCACATAGTCCTCACGCAAAAACAAGACCTGCGCGAGGCATTTGCGCTCGTGCAGGTAAAATAAGAGCTAAAAATAGGCTGTGTAAGGAAGGGTGCCAAGGAACGCCTAGTGGAACAAAAGGAACCGTCAGACTGTGTTCTTCTTGCGGT
>QLUB01000096.1 GCA_018725205.1 candidate division NPL-UPA2 bacterium | reverse complement strand
ATTGTCGGGCAAGTGGGAACCGCCCTCTTAATTGACGAACTGGGACTTTTTGGCATTAACCGTACGTCTTTTACGTGGCTCAAGGGTGCTGGATTGCTTCTCTTGGCAGCGGGTGCGGGATTGTTACTGCGGAAGTAGCTTACTTGCCAGCCAGAGTAATCATGGCGCGGAGTCCCTGGAAGCAGGTGACATAGTCGGCGGCGGTATACTCCACGATGCTTCCGTCTACGCGCAGCGAACTTGGCAGAAAAGCTGCCGCGTCGGCCATGCCGGCGTTTAAGAACTCGATGCGCATAGTAATTGGGGGACGAAACACCAGCGGTTGCCAAGCTGGGCGCTTCTCTATGGCGCGCTTTGCCTGCGTGCGAATCACATCTGCTGCGGTTTTCGGGTGCAAGTGCTTGGCGCTGTACCGGGTAAAGGCCTCTTTGACAACCGCGACTTCGACACTAGGGAGCAGCGCCACAGCTTCCTCGGCCGCATCCTTGTCCCCCGTTATCAAGACCACCGGCACACCAAAGTGACCTGCCAAACCGGCATTAATGCCGATTTCACCACAGAGTACCCCGTTGACCCACACATTGCTTACCACGCCCCCGCTGATAGTGTGGGAGAGAATGCCACGGGCGTGCATGCGCGAGTGGTAACCGACGAACATGCAGGCATCGCAGTTGTCGTCTAACCCCTGCATCATCATCAGCGGCTTCGGCGTGCCTAGGATTACCTCTGCTAGGGGATGAAGCTGTCTGGGCAGGAGATTGTTCATGCCCCCGTGGCTGTCATTGACTACAATTTCCGTGGCACCGCCCGCTATGGCACCCTCCACCGCAGCGTTGACTTCCTCTGTCATTTGTTGGCGCGCTTCGTCATATGTCTTACCCCCGGGGCCGGTGCTATCACTGTTAACCACCCCGCACACGCCCTCAATGTCCACGCTAATAAATATTTTCACTCCTACACACTCCTTTACCGTTCTCTCATTACATGCATTAGAGGAATACATTCAACACTCTGCCCTACGCTCCTGCAATGCTCGGCATTGAAGTGCAAACAACATGTAATCAGTCTGTAACTTAGCCGGACTCAGCAGGCGGTATAATCTAGCTAGGAGGTGGAGAGAGTGCGTTTGCGAAAGTGGTGGCTTGTGTTTGTACTAGTCGCGCTCTCCTTGGTTACCGTCAGTTGTGCTAATGAGCAGAGCAGAGCTCCTATGGTGCCCTTTGCTACCGAGAGTATACACAATCAGCGGAGTCAGTACACGTCCTACGGAGATTCCCCTTTCGTTGTAGTGTATGTCTTGGACAGAGCGACAGGTTTAGTTGTCCCAGTTAGCGTAATACGCGAGCCAAGTGAAACACCGCTAGAACAGACCGTTAGACTCTTAAACGCAGGCTCGTTGCCGCAGAGCCTGAGGCCCTTAGGCGCAAGTCAATCCCGTATCCAAGGACTGACACTCGGAGACTCTCTGCTGACTTTAGAGATGCCTCCCGCCTTTCAGTCGTGGGTGACGCGCAACCTTGCCGAGGAACGCGCTTTTGTTAAGGCTGCGGCACTTACGTTTACGAGTTTCCAAGATATCCGGGCTGTTCAGTTTAGGATTAATGGACTCCCTATGCACGGAGCTGTCGGTCCGTTTCAGCTAGCGCAAACCCTAAGTCGGCCCATGGCCGTAAACTCTTTGCTGGCAGACAGCAACTCCCTAGTGCTTTACCTAAGGCTACGCGACTCTGACTTGCTTGTACCTTGGGCCATACCGTCTGCGCGCAGGGAGCCGGCGGTCGCTTTGCATGAGTTGGCCAGATTTCGCGGACATGAGCGACTAGTATCCCCCGTACCGGCGAGTCTTTCGGTGCAGTCGGTCCGGGTGGAAACGGGTCTGGCCATCGTAAACCTTGACAAGGCTTCAGTTTCCCTATTTCTGCAAGGGACAACCAACCAGCAGCTCGTTCTCGACGCTCTCGTCTATACTCTCTTGGAATTTCCCGATATTAAGGAAGTCCTTTTCTTGGTGGACGGACGCGTGCTTGGGCCGCTAGGGTCGAACGTAGATCTCAGCAGGCCAATCGGGCGTACAGCCATCAATAGGTTGCCCACGCCCTAATCTTGTCAGACAGTAGTTTCACGCTATTGACCGGTCTACCGTCACTCTGGTAGACTTTACTTGGGTTGGCGGATACGCGAGGGGGATGAGGGTATGACCGATCAAGACTTTCTAAAGACAGTCGATGATGTCGAAAGGCTGCTGCGCACCGTCAGTGTGATCATTAAGAAGAGGGGCAGGGAAATTCTGGTTGACTTTGGAATTACCCCTCCGCAGTTTAGCGCGCTTCTGACCCTGATCCAGAACGGCGACTTGACGATTGGCGAGTTAGGCGAAAAAATGTACCTAGCGTGCAGCACCGCTACAGACTTGGTGGATCGCATGGAACGCAACGGATTGGTTGCGCGTGAGCGCGACACTAACGACCGACGAGTCATTCGCCTGCGGGTACTTGAGAGTGGGCATCAAATGCTAGGCGAAGTCATGCAGGCACGACGAAGATATTTGTCTGGTGTGCTCGAGCGTGTGTCGAGAGAGGAAACCTCCAGTATGGTTGTGGCCCTTAACCACCTCGCCGAACTGATGACGCAAGAGGAAGTTACTTAAGTCTCGCGCCAAGACCTGCCTCGGCAGGTCTTTTACTTGTTAGCCGCGGGCACAAGTTACCGCCGACAGAGCTAGCACATAGTATGAAGCATCACTATTGAGGCGGTGGTGGATTTGGGCCCAATTGGCCTGTTCGATTCTGGTGTCGGTGGGCTGTCGGTATTGCGGCAGCTGCAGAAGGTATTGCCGCAAGAAGACTATGTCTACTTTGCCGATACCTTTCATATGCCCTACGGGCCGCGCAGCAAGGTAGAGTTAGAGCGCATTGTTTTTAGCATCTGCGACTTCTTGTTGAGTCAGCAGTGCCGAGCCATTGTGATGGCCTGTAACACCTCGTCCGCTTTGGTGCTGCCGCATGCAAGGCGGTGCTATCAAGAGCCTCTATTTGGCGTGCTGCTACCCGGAGCGCGTGCCGCTGCTCAGGCAACCCAAAATGGACGCATCGGCGTGTTAGCGACTGAGGCTACGATTAGGTCGAACGCTTATCCTGAGGCTATAAGGAGCATCTCGCCTAGTATAGAGGTCTATGGTCAAGCCTGTAGCTCTTTGGCACCGCTGGTAGAGCAGGGGGAATCGGAGGGCGTGCAGGCGAGGGATGCCGTACATAATTGCGTGGCACCCCTGCTTCTGCAGGGCGTGGATACTTTGGTTCTGGGATGTACTCACTATCCGTTTCTACTGCCTTTGCTTAACCAGGTAGTTCCCCCTAGCGTAAGATTAGTTGACCCGGCGGAACAAGCTGCGCGAGAAGTACTGGCACATGTTTCGCCTACAGTGTCTAGGTGCGGCGATACCAAGTTTTACGCATCGGGTGGAGTCCCGCAGTTCACGCGCGTGGCGGAAGGGCTACTTGGCGTGGCCGTAGAGCCGCAGGAAGTCAGGTTCAGGGCAGCAGCTAACGGTTTAATAGTAGAACTTGAATAAGCTCATTGCACCCTGCATATCGATGTAGGGAGAAGAACCTTGCTGCAGCAGGGGGAAGTGCGGCAACGGGTGCTGTGGGTGCTTGACCATACGGGCAAGTATGTTGTTCCCTTCGTTGTTATGGTGCCTAGAATGGAAGGCATGGCTCGGGACGCAGTGAGCAGACTGGTAGACAGCCCTGCGAATGCGGAACTCATGGGGGAAAGCGGGTTGAAGCTCCCCTTACCTGCAGGCACCGCCGTGAGGGGCCTGACTATTCGTGACGGCCTGGCTACGCTTGACCTTAACGAGGCGTTCCTGCAATATAATGTTGTTAGCGAGCGGCTAATAGTAGATGCCTTAGTGCTTACGCTGACGGAATTTGATAATGTGGAGCGCGTGCAGCTTCACGTCGGCGGCAAGAGACTCGCACGCCTACCCGGCGGTATTTCCGTCTGGCAACCGCTGACGCGTCAAGGTAGCTTAGTTAACGAGGAGAATGCTGCGGCGCGGTCAGCCGCGACCATGCCGGTGACGCTGTATTTTAGCAGTGCCAGCCAAGACGAATACATCTACTTTGTGCCTGTGACCCGCCACATTCCTAAGACCGGCGACTTACTGCTGGCGACAGTCAATGAGCTCATCCGAGGGCCGCTGGCGGGGACATCGCTCCTGCGTGACGTGCCTGCGGCCACCAAGGTGCGGTCACTGCGGGTAAACGCCATGGGGGTGGCTTGCGTCCGATTTTTGTTAACCCGTTCGTTCTCTAGTCGGGTGGGGAACCGCTCTAAGTGGTTCCCCAGCCCTAGCCCTAGGTCTGGGACAAGCTGAGGGGGAGTTTTTTATGCGTGCTGACGGTAGAGAAATAGCTGACCTGCGCCCTGTCAAGTTTCACCGCCATTACATCGGCCATGCCGAGGGCTCGGTTCTGGTGGAGGTGGGGAAAACCCGCGTCATTTGCACTGTATCGCTTGAGGAAAAAGTGCCACCCTTTCTTAAACATACCGGCAGAGGCTGGGTTACCGCCGAGTATGCTATGCTGCCGCGGGCCACTGTCGAGCGCAATCAGCGCGAAAGCACGCGGGGTGCCGTGGGGGGCAGAACACACGAAATTCAGCGTCTCATTGGCAGGTCGCTCCGCGCCGTGGTTGATTTGTCCGCCCTAGGAGAACGCACGGCTTGGGTTGATTGCGATGTCATTGAGGCAGACGGCGGGACGCGTACCGCTTCGATCACCGGCGCATTTGTGGCGCTGTGTGATGCCTTATACCACCTGTATCGAAAAAGAAACATGGCTGTGTTCCCCATAACCGATTACCTTGCCGCCATCAGCGTAGGGCTGGTGAAGGGCGTACCGCTCCTAGACCTCGCCTACAGTGAGGATGCTGCGGCGGGAGTAGACATGAATGTCGTGATGACAGGCAACGGCAAGTTAGTAGAAGTCCAAGGTACCGGTGAGGAAACCACTTTTACCCGCACCGAGCTCTTGGACATGTTGGCCTTAGCGGAATCCGGCATTGGTACTTTGGTTGGGCTGCAGCAGCAGAGCTTAGGTGACGTAGCCTTTTTGATTGGAGGGGGCGCGCGTGGAATCAATCGTCCTAGCTAGCGGCAACAAGGGGAAGCTAGCGGAGTTTGCCGCCATGTTCGAAGCCTGCGGAGTGCAGACCATCCCCATTAAAGAGCTATTGCCCACATGGAAGGTAGAGGAAACCGGCAGCACTCTGTACGAAAATGCCTTAATCAAAGCCCGCGCGGCTGTGGAGGCAACGGGCAAAGCTGCGCTGGCGGATGATTCCGGCCTCTTTGTTTATTACTTAGGTGGGGAGCCTGGTGTATACTCGCGGTGTTACGCGGGGGCAGGGGCCGCCGACGAGGAGAACAACGCCCTCCTGCTACACAAACTAACCAGAGCAGGGAAGAGGCGGCAAGCGCACTTCACCGCAGTGCTCACGCTAGCATACCCAACCGGAACTTGCGTAACGACTGCCGGCAGGCTGTTTGGCCGCATAACTGATACCCCACGCGGGAAGTGCGGTTTCGGTTATGACCCCATTTTCGAAGTGCGGGGGGGGCAGCTTACGCTCGCCGAGTTACCGCTAGCCCAGAAAAACACAATTAGTCATCGTGCTGCAGCGTGGCAAGCGATGCGCGATGCCTTAGCCCTGACAGCGCATGTCCGATGAAAGCTTTCACAAGTGAAGTTCAGGGCTTAACGAAATTCAATATTGGGGTATTAGGAGATACGCATGGGGACCATGTGTCGATAGAGGCCGCACTGAAAAAACTTGGCCCCCTAGATGCGTTGATTCACGTTGGTGACTACTATCGCGATGGCGAAGCATTAGCTCACACGCTCCACATACCGGTGATTGCTGTGGTAGGGAACTGCGACGCTAGGCGTCAGCCTGACCGCGAGTGGATTGAGCTTGCAGGGAAGCGCTTTTTTGTCACGCATGGGCACCTCCAAGGTGTGAAGCAGGGCACAGTGAGTCTTATGCGCGAAGCTAGGCTGCATCAAGCTAGCGTGGTTGTGTTCGGCCATACGCATGTTCCTGCGGCTTTTAGTCGGCAGGGCATTTTGTTTGTTAACCCCGGTTCGACCCATGCGGGCAGGAAGGGAAAGGGACGTGCCTGTGCCTTGCTTGTAGTCACAGGAACCGAAATGGCCGTTACGCATTTTTCGCTCTGAAATTTGCCATCCTCATCATCAACCGCGAGGCATCCGCCACCCTAACCCCCCGCCGCTTGGCGTAATTCGTCGGTATGTGTCGAAATATTAGACCTTTAATCTGGCAGGTTTTTGCTAGAGTTCGAAGAATAATGTAGAATGCTGCTTTTCATTGTTTGTCTAAAATTAGCGAGGTCAATTCTCCGAGAGGGAGTGGTGGCGCATGACAAATGGCAGTAAAATTGTAGTGTCCTCCTTGTCAAGACAATAATTTGCGATTTTATAGTGAACCAGATACTCCCATGCATGGTCTTGCGATTACACCTTGGCGGGAATCAAGGGCTTTTTTTATGGACCGCAGTTCTTTCTCTTGTTTGCTCTCAGAAAACACCTTTGATGTATTCTCCA
>QLUB01000095.1 GCA_018725205.1 candidate division NPL-UPA2 bacterium | reverse complement strand
CCGGCATCGTGCCGTTTGCTCCCGCTAACGCGAGTTCGCGCGCGCGGTGGAATGCTTCGCCGACTGCGCCTAACATCGTGTCCGTCAGGTTAAGCCACCCTAGCCCATCGCGCACGTTGGCCTGAAGCTGCGCGCTCTCCGCTAGCACGGAATTTACACCCAACAGCTTCGCTGTCCCCACCGGGTTGTCTGATGGTTGGCTAATGGCGCGGCCGGACGCCATTTGGCGTTGCGTCCGCTCCAGTTCACGCAGGCTCAGCTGTAAGTTGCGCATCACATTGTTCTGCAAAGTGGCATTAGATATGCGCATGCACCCTACCTCCCAAGGTTAATTAGAACTTCAAGCGTTTCGTCTAGCGTAGTGAGCAACCTCGCGGCTGCTGCGTAGCCATGTTGAAATTGAATCATGGCGGCCATTTCCTCGTCGATGGAAACCCCCATCGCTTCTTGACGCCGATTGTGGAGCTGGTTAACCAGTGCATCCTGATTAATGAACATACGCGAGGACTGCTGCGCTTCTACGCCGAGGGCAATCACCAATGAACTATAGAATCCCTCCAAATTAGTACCGCCGGGCAGCGAGGTGGCATGACGTTGCCAAGATACAGCCAGCGCGTTGCTGCCATCTGCGAGGCCACCGCCGATTGCTCGCGCGCGAACGAGCGCATGGTCCGCCACGATGTCAGGATTTACACTGATGAATCTGGCTTCTCGCCCAACAGAGCCGGGGGCGATGACAAAAAAGTCGGCTCCCAGCGGTGACGGAGGCGCAGTCAATGACTGCCCTGCGGCATGGGCTGTGTTTACCAGGCTATGCAGATTTACGCTCAATGTGTTGACGCGCGCAGAGAACTCGTCTCGCAGCCAACGCTTGGCTTCGGACAAACCGGCGAGCCGCCCTTGGGCAATGCCGGCAGGGGTCGAGCCAGGCCATATGACCTGACCACCCGCATCGACAGCGAGCTCGCTAGCCAGCGTGCCCTGCACTAAGTGCCGCCCACCGACTACGACGTCAATTGAGCCGTTAGTTTGCGTGAGCTGAGTAAACCCGAGTGTGCGAGCTAGGTCATCAAGCAGCGCGTCGCGACGGTCTGCTAAGTCGTTAGGGTTAAGTCCAGCGGCAACATTGGTGATTATCTGCCGATTGAGCGCAGCAATCTGCCCGGCAATAGAGTTGACGTCGTTTACCGACATACGCACCTTGGTGTTAAGGTCGCTCAAGGAAACCTCGGTTTGCAGAGCAACCGCATTTAGCGAAGTGGCGAGAGTCACACTTGTCTCCACGACTCCAGCACGCGTCGCACCGCTGGTTGGGTTCTTGCTTAGTTCCTGCCAAGCGTTCCAAAAGCGCGAGAACACTTGGCTGAGGCCTGATTCGGTCGGCTCCATCAGTATCTTCTCGACGTGGCTCAGAGCCGCATAGCGCTCGTCCCATTCGCCAAGTTTACTCTGCTGCGGCCGAATCTGGTAATCCAGGAAGCTGTCCCGCATGCGGCGAATCTCGCTAATGGTCACGCCCGTGCCAATTTGGCCTGCTTGGGCAGGCCGGTTAATGGCAGCAATGGAAAAGGGGCTAGTCGTACTAAAGACTGCCTGTTGCCGCGAAAACCCAGGGGTTGAGGCATTGGCTATGTTGTGTGACGTGACATCTAACGCGGCCTTATGAGCACTGATGCCGCGCCGCGCGATGTTAAAGGCGAAGAATGTCGATGGCATGTGACACCTCCTACGCCCGTATATCTACGTTTTTTCCGGGGCGCACTTTTTTTTGTCCGGAATCTGTATAGCTGTCTTCTTCCACCAAAACACTCAGCACTTTACGCGCATAAATCAAACTCTGTTGCGCTAAGAGCTGATTTGTTTCTACCAAGGACTTGAGCTCTGCCAGCTTATCCGCCACATCGCCCTCACGCCGCGTTGCAGCGAGATACGCTTCGCATTCTGTCCAGAGCACTTCCTGCTCACGCACGAGCTCGGATAGTTTCTCTAGATCATCTGCCAACATACACTCCTGCTGAGCTCGCAGGTTCTCACTAAGCCTACCTAGCGAGTCCATCACTTTGACTCCCGTGTAAGCAGCATGAGTTCAGCGGCAAGCCGCGCAGCAAGCGTCCCGGTGTCCACAGCGTAACGGCCCTCTGCCAGCTTCGCTCTTAACTCCGCAACTCTAGCTACATCAAAAGGTTCTTCAATGGTCATGGCCTCGCGCAACATCCTAGCGGCGGCAGAGATAACGATTGAGTCGTTTCCCGTCGGATTGGCGGGCACTGCGACTCGCTTAGACTCTTTAACCGCGTCTATCGGTCGGCTGGCTGAAGTGCGGTTTACATCAATCTTCATTTCTGTATCCCCTATCTGCTTATTGGTGAGGCGAGAAAAGCGACAATCTCACCCAAGCTCAAAACACGCTCTGTCAGGCCCGCTTCAATCACTACGCGAGGCATGCCGTAAACGACGCTAGTTTCCTCCGACTCCGCCACAATCTCCGCACCGGCACGATGCAATTCCTTCGCTCCCAGAAGCCCGTCTTGGCCCATGCCCGTAAGTACAATAGCCAGAACGTGTGGGGCAAACGGCAACGCACTGGAAAAAAGGACATTGACGCTAGGGAGAAAGGGTGAGGAAGTAACTTTGGGTGGCAGAATCGAAATCTCGGCACGATTTTTTTCGCGCTTTATGGCCGTGTGGCTACCCGACGGCGCTATATACACGCATCCCGCCCGCAAGGGTTGTCCGTGCACCGCCTCCACCACCTGAACTTGACTCTGTTGATTAAGTCTTTGCGCCATTGGCCCAGTGAACCCAATGGGTATATGCTGCGCCACGACTACAGGCGCGGGGAAATCCGCAGGCAAGGCGGGTATGATTCTTTGCAATGCGGAAGGGCCACCGGTAGAGCACCCCACCACTACTAACTCGTAATCCCATGGGCGGCCAGAGTGCGTGCGCCGGTCGCTCAGAGTGCGCTGTCTTGTCAAGCGGCTGCTCGCCGCGGCGCGCAGTTTCAGCGGCAACAAGTCCGCTAACTCCCGCATGCCTAGAGCGCCCTTAGGTTTAGCGACAACGTCGACGGCTCCACTCTCTAATGCCTGCAGTGTTTCATTGGCACCCTCAACCGTCAGGCTACTCACCATGATGATGGGAGTTGGCCGTTCGGCCATAATTTCTTTGAGTGCCGCTAAGCCGCTCATTTGCGGCATAGCTACATCCATGGTGATGACATCGGGCCTAAGCTCACGCGCCTTGCGCACTGCCTCGCTGCCGTCGCCCGCTGTAGCAACAACCTCCATATCTCCGCACGCATTAATGATTGTCACAAGCAGCCGGCGGAAAAAGGCGGAATCGTCGACTACCAGCACGCGCAGTTTAGACAAAACAATCATTGTTGTCGCAAAAGGCCTAACAGCCCTTTCACGTCTAGAATCGGCACAACACTTCCATCGCCAAGCACTGTGGCCCCGGCGAGCTCGCGATTGGCGGCGAAAAACGGGCCTAGCGGTTTAATGACGACTTCTTGCTCACCTAGTAATCGGTCGACCATCAGTGCTACTTTAGAAGAAGCGCTAAAAACGATGACCAAATGTTCTGGGGTGGAGGCCGCGCTAGGCAGCGCCAGCGCCGATGCAAGGGACACGAGCGGGACAATCTGCTCGCGAATCACTAAACAGTCACGCTGCTGTACCACGCGCACTTCCTGCGGGTTCAGCTTACGCGTTTCGCTGACAGCCGCAATCGGCAAAGCAAAGGAACGCCCCTCTACGCTTACTAAAAGAGCACGAATTATGGCGAGTGTCAGCGGCAGGCGGATAACAAATTCGGTTCCCACATTAAGCTCACTTGTTATCTCAATGCTACCGCCGAGCTTTTCAAGTTGAGTGCGCACAATGTCCATACCTACACCCCGTCCAGACACATCACTGACCTCGCGGGCTGTGCTTAACCCTGGAGCGAAGATAAACGCAAAGACTTGCTGCTCGGTGTACCCGCGCAGTTCTTCTTCCGTAACCAATCCTAAACTTAGTGCCTTGCGGCCTACGGCTTCCCTGTCGATGCCGCGCCCGTCGTCCTTAATGGAGATAACGACGTTTGTTTCCTCATGTGAAGCCGCGAGTACCACGCGCCCAACGGGGGACTTGTTTAGCCTTAACCGCTCCTCTTTCGACTCCAGACCGTGGTCGATGGCGTTACGCACAATATGAATTAACGGATCGCGCACTTCTTCTACAATGGTGCGGTCAAGCTCGGTTTCTGTGCCCAGCAGCTCAAGTTCCACTTGCTTGGAGCGGTTCTGCGCGAGGTCGCGCACTAGGCGCGGGAAGGTGCTAAACAGCTGCGCAATGGGGATCATGCGCGCTTTCATAATCTCTTGCTGCAATTCGCTCGTGATGCGTCCAAGCTGCCCTGACACGCCAAGCAGAGTCTGCACTTGCTGGTTGTCCTTGCTCGCGCGCTCTAGATTGCCAACTACGTTCGCTAAGCGATTGCGCTCAATCACCAACTCGCCGACCAGATTCATTAGTTTTTCGAGCTTGTTAACATCTACCCGCACGGAGTGCTGCTTGGTGTCCGCGCGCTCCGTCGCCTGCTTTTCTAAATTAGTCCTAAGTTTGCCGGTAGGCGCAGCAAGACCTGTAACCCGTACGTCCTCCACATCGCCGTCTTGACCAACTGCTTCGCTGAGCGATCCCGCGTTCTGCTCCGCATGCATCTCTACAACAAAGCTATGCTCAAACCGCTCCTCGGTGAGGTCCTGCTCTTTAGGTTCACAGCGCACAATCTCGCCTAGCTCACGCAGGCGCTTAAGCAGGATAAACGCGCGCACACCCTTCATGACGGTGGCAGTGCGTAAGGTAATTTCCACGCGGTGAGTAACAGACGCTGCTGAGGGCGCTATGTCACAGGCTGCGGCCGTCTCTACGAGAGCCTGCGAAAAGCCAGTCAGCGAGGCAACAACTGCGGCAAGGTCATATGTACTCTCTTTGCCCGCAGCATACACATCATGCTTAATCTGGCGTAAAGCATCAAGCCCTGACAACAGCGCAGAAAACAGCGCCGGTTCAGGCATAATCTGACCTTGGCGAAGCACAGTTAACACGTTTTCCATTTGGTGAGCAACGCTAGCCATCTGGGTAAAACCCATGGCTGCCGCGGAGCCTTTGATCGTATGCGCGTCGCGAAACACCTCGTTAAGAAGGTCTGTGTCAGAGGGATGCTTCTCAAATGACACCAAGTTTAGCGCTAAGCGATCTACAATCTCTTCGGCTTCATCAAGGAACAGGCGCAGGTAATCGTTGTTAACCAAGGATGCTCACCCCCAACTGCGGTTCGGCGGAGAATAGTCTTACGGGGTCAAGCAGAGAAATCAACGTACCGCCGTGGTGCATCACCCCTGTGACAAAAGAAGCTGACGCAAGGGCAGGCGCGGGCGTGACCAGAGCCCCTGCTATATCGCTGACTTCGCTCACCGCGTCGACAATCAGCCCTACTTTCAGTTCCAGAGAATCGACGATAACGATGCGCGTTCTCTGGGTGTCGGTGCGAGCTGGTAGCGCAAAGCGCTTGTGCAAACATACCACGGGCAAAATCTGTCCGCGCAAGTTTAGCACCCCTTCGACAAATTGCGGACAGCGCGGGATGGGCGTAATCGCCTCCATGCGCGTTATTTCCTTAACCTGAGCAGTGTCAATCCCGTACTGCTCGTCCCCCAGCGAAAAAATGACAAGTTGCAGCCTGTTGACCATCGTGCGTCCTCCCTTTGCTGTGTCATGTGGACATATACATCTTTTATTCTCGGCAAGCCACAGAACACCTTTAATTTGCGTGCAAGCTTAGGCTCCGCAGAATGTATTGACATGAATTGCCCGGCAAGATAGTCTTGACTGGAAAAGAGGACAGGTACTGAGACGGAGGAATGGGACTTTATGCTTACATCACTGCGCGCTAAACTGACCCTGCGTATGCTCATCGTTACTTTAATCCCTATCGTCCTAATTACGGGTTGGACGATTAGAACTCGCGTTGCCAGCGTCCAAGCGCAAGCCGAGTCGTTGTTGACAAAGTCAAGCGGCGACAGAACAGTAGCTCTTCAAAGCCGCATTGACTCGCTGCAAGACCAAGCCGAACTCCTAGCGCGCGCTACCTCCCCACTCGTGGGCAACACCGCCGCGCTGCAAAATCTCATGGAATCCACACAGGCGGGCATCACTGCGGCAGGGCTCACTCTGTTTGCGGACACTACCGGGCGCAGCACCGTCAATACGAGCCGTACTACCCTCGAACTCGCCGACCGCACCTATGTGCAAACTGCTCTGCGCGGGCTAACGGCTGTACAAATTATAGCGTCCAGAGTGGATGGCAAGACGTTGCTTGTCGGGGCAGCCCCGGTAAGAAACGCACGGGGTGCTATACTTGGAGTCGTTGCCATCGGCGTTGACATGAGCATTGACCGCTTGCTGCAGTTTGCCCATTTTGGTGACACCGGGGAAACCTACTTAGTTGGCCGTGAGGGCTACTTTGTTACGCAGCCGCGATTCTTGACGGGTGCGGTGTTGACGAGAAAGGCGTGCCTCCAGGCGTTAGAGATGTTTAAGCCCGGCGCTAGCTTTAACTTCTTCGGTCGATATACGGACTATCGGGGCCACGATGTGTACGGGTCAATGGTTTACCTACCTGCCGTTGACATGGTATTGGTTACGAAAGAAGATCGCGCCTCATTCTACGCTGAGGTGTACACAGACGCACTGACCAGCGTAATTCTAGGTTTAGTGGGCCTGGCGCTATCGGCTACTGTGGCTTGGGTATCCGCAGTGAACTTCGCCAACCGCATTAAGCCTTTATC
>QLUB01000094.1 GCA_018725205.1 candidate division NPL-UPA2 bacterium | reverse complement strand
TGTTGTTCCACGAATCGACAGAGATGCTCACGTGCCGGAACAGGTTCATGCAATACTCTATCCATTCACTGATGGAGATACGATGCTCGTCGAATATCGTGCCTGTTGTAGGCAAAAACGTTTTACCACAGGTGCATCGATAACGTTGAACACCGTTGGCCGTCAAGCCGTACTTCCTAAACTTATCCGAATCACAAAATGGACATTTCGGTGGCATGAACGAATTGATCAGCCCCGCCTCGCCACTGTCCCTCAGCTTCGGGTGACGCTGGGCATAATGCTCCTCAATCTTGTCTTTGATGAACGATTGTGTTTGCGTCAAGTCGTTCTTTCCTTCCCATACGGTGATCCTACGAGATTCACTTTTTCGGCTGCGGTTCATGCTCTCCTCCATACCATGCGCTATATGGTATTAGTATAGCACGAATTGCAACACTATGCAAATAATGATTTTAAAATAATAGCACTGTTCTGCGAGTTTGTCATCGGTGCGCATAGGCCGCTAGCACGCCTGCCCACCACGTCACAAGAGTAGCAGGTTGTTGCGGCTCGCCTACTGTGTGCCGAGAACGCCGACGATTTTTCGTATCGATTCTTGGACGTGGGTTAGGGGTCGCGCGGGCTTTCCCTGTAGGGTGGAGAGCAAGTGTCGAAACAGGCTTGAAACTTCCTCCAGAGAGGTTACGCCCCGTTCTGCCGCATATTCTAGGGCGTAGATGAGATCTTTAGCGGCTTCATGTTCACAAGGGGGCAGGGGGCTGGTTAGTATGTGGTCGACCTCTGCCTCAACCTTTGCCTGAGTTTCAGCCGCAAGTCTTTGTGCCAAATCGTCTAGCTCGTGCTGAGCGCTTATGTCGAGGCGCCAGTTCAAGACCTCGCAGTTTTCCTGCAGATGATGTGGGTCCTTTGGACCGGTTAACACAACATCTATCCCGGTCTTTCCCATCACCCAAGCTAGGGCTATCTGGCTCGGGGTTTTGTCGCGCTCTATCCCGATACGCCCTAACCATTTTGCCATTTCAAGACCTGAAGCCAATTTCGCGCCTCTGAATTGGGGGTCCAAGCTTCTTATATCTTCAGGTGCAAAAACAGTCTGCTCAGTCACCTTCCGTGTTAAGAGGCCACGGGCTGTTGCGCTAAAGGCAATGATAGAAAAATCGTGGCGCTGCAAGAGAGCGCTTAATTCGTTATAGCGGGACAATGAGACTGCGTTCACTTCTACCATCACAGTAGAGGGAGCCCCTGTTTTCAAGTACTCCGTTGTTCTGGAGAAGGGCAGGTGGCCAATGCCGTATTCGCGGATTTTCCCTGCCTGCTGAAGATCCTTCAAGGCAGCGACGGTATCATATACCGGCGTGTGCGGATCGTCAAAGTGAATCTGGTACAGGTCGATGTAGTCTGTATCTAAATTTTGTAGACTCGCATCACAAGCCGCGATTACTCGTTGCTGAGTGAGATTAGATTGTACTCCCTTGCCCGGGCCCATTTTGGTCGCCAGAAACACTTCATGCCGACAGGTCTTGAAGGCTTTCGCCAAGAGGCTTTCAGTGTCCCCATAGCCGTCTGAAGTATCAAAGAAACGTATGCCCAGCTCATGGGCATCTTGGAGAAGCCGGACTGCTGCTCTGGTTTCAGGCGGTTTGCCGTAGGCGCCGCCAAGGCCATAACAGCCATATCCGAGAGTCGGCAAGTTCAGCCCCTTTATCCTTAGGCTCATAGCATCACACCTCCAATTTTCTCATGCTGTCCCCCTTTGTGCGACGAAATCGGCACTGCCTTAGATATAGCCAAGTCCTACAGCCCAAAAAACATATCGTGTCGGATATTTTGGTTCTGGATGCCCTGTTGGCGCAGGCTGGCAGTAATGGAGCGCACCATCTGCACGGGGCCGGCAACAAAGTAATACGCCGTATTGCCAAATTCCTTAACCTGCTGTACCAGCATGGGGTCGAGCGAGGTACTTGTTAAATAGTGGAGCTGCAATTCCTGGTGGTGGTCACCGGCTTTGTCGAACCACGTTCTAAAGGGGTACTCTTGTCGATTGTCGGCATATAGAAGACGAACGGCAGTCGGCATCAGGCTATCGTTATGTAGCGCTTCGGAAATGAGAGCGCGATAGGGGGTGACGCCGATGCCGCCTGCGACGAAAACTACGGAGCGCTTGCTCTCATCGAGGTAGAACGGACCGAAAGGCCCGCGCATAAAAATGTGTTCGCCCTCCGTGAGTTGCATCAACGCTTGTTTATAGGGGCTTGGTTGAGTGCTCACGCGCGTTGCAATGCGCAACTTCTCTGCTCCCGGGGGTGAAGCCACGCTAAAACCGCGCCACGCTCTGCCCGACATAGGCTTAGGGATAGAGAAGATGCCGTGTTGACCGGCCTTCCACTTGATCCTTTTGTCTGCTTGGAAGTAAAACGAGTAAACGTTGCCTACTTCATGCTCTTTACCTAGATATTGCAGCTTGCTCTTAGATAATATGGGGAGGAAGTCGTTCAAAAAACTCATACTGCCACCTCCTGTAGTGTTGTCGTAGCTAAATTCTATCATGCCGTGTGTAGAGAGGGTATACATTGTAGCAGGATTTAGGCAATGGTTGCCGAAATGAGGTAGTAGTCCCTATACGGTCTAGAAGGAGAATGCCAGTGGAAGAGTTAATGTGCCTGTGCAGAAAGCACGGGATCAAACTCATGTACGTGTTCGGGTCGCGGGTGGGCGTAGCACTAGAAATTCTCTCCGGACACCAACCCCCAGCACTCGACCCGCTAGCAGATTTAGACATAGGGGTGGTTTTAAGTACACCCTTGCCTCAGGGGATTGAGCGGGCTAGACTATATAGTTTGCTGTTTAACGATCTGGAAGACTTGTTTTTGCCTTTTGCCGTTGACTTAGTCTTACTGGAAGAGAATCACTCTGTGTTTCAGGCTGAAGCCGTCCGCGGCAGGTGTATTTTTGCCGCAAGCCTTGAGGCCAAGTATGAGTATGAAGAGTCGGTCTTGCGCCGTTCCGCCGATTTCCGGCCTTTCCTCGAAAGGTACTATGCAGAGCATCTGGAGGTGGTAACCCGTGCTCAACAAGCTCATCATCCAAAGTAGGCTTACCCTCATCCACGACTGCATAGAGCAGCTAATGCGCCTCGGTGCGATGCGGCGAGCTGACTTTGTGGGGAACAAGGACATAGTGGCAGCTACAGAAAGCTATCTGCGACGCTCCCTAGAGGCTATTTTTGACGTTGGCAGACATATTCTCGCCCGTAGCGGAGGGGCAGACTTAGCTACCGAATACAAAGGGATAGCTAAGGGACTGGGGGACAGAGGGGTTGTAAGTCAACGGCTGGCAACTACCCTAGTAGCTATGGCGGGATACAGAAATCGCTTAGTGCATTTGTATCACCATGTACAGGACGAAGAGCTGTATGAAATTTTGCAGAGCGACCTCAGGGATATCGAGCTGTTTGTGTGCGAGATTACAGCTTACATGGAGCGAGTTGGGGGCGCTGCTATTGAATAGGAAAACAGCACGGCTCGTGCGCTTCTCGTTGGCCTATATTTGGCTTACGTCACCTACCGGCGCGAGAGATCCACGAGAGAACATGCTTAACGCTCGCTTGTTGCTGGCTGGTTGGGGGACGACCATGGTAGTGCGCCCGAACGATACATATGCTGACGTATTCGCGCAATTGCAGAGGGAAGCCAAAGAGGCACAGCGTGGCATGTGGGCTCGCTAACGGCCGTGCGCATGGCCATTACTATCAGGCTTACAGCAGGTATGCGATATATTCGGGAAAAAACTTACCTGAGAGGAGACGTGGCGCTTTGCCTAACAAAAGTACATCCACTGACATTAGCACCGAGTTTCAGGGGGAGTTGCCGCAATACCCCGAGTTTGTGCACGGCACACGGCGGGCACCGCACAGGGGATTTAGTTTAAGCCAGAGCATGACGGAGACCGCGCTAAAGAACGCTTTGCGCTATGTGCCAAAGGAATGGCACGAGCAATTAGCCGGCGAGTTTCTCGACGAGCTTTTGACACGCGGGAGAATTTATGGGTATCGCTTTCGGCCGGTAGGCGCGATCAAGGCTAAGCCTATTGACGAGTATCAGGGCAAATGCTTGGAGGGCAAGGCTTTTCAGGTGATGATTGACAATAATCTCGACTTTGATATCGCGCTCTACCCCTATGAGCTGGTGACCTACGGTGAGACGGGGCGCGCGTGTCAAAACTGGATGCAATACCGTTTGATCAAACAGTATCTCGAGGTCTTGACCCAGGATCAGACCTTAGTCATTGAGTCGGGGCATCCTTTGGGGTTGTTTCGCTCGCGACCGGAGGCACCTCGCGTGATTATTACTAATGCCTTAATGATCGGCATGTTTGATAACGAGCGCGATTGGGACGTCGCCGAGCAGCTCGGCGTCGCCAATTACGGTCAGATGACCGCCGGAGGTTGGATGTACATCGGCCCGCAGGGCATTGTGCATGGCACATTTAACACCTTGCTCAATGCGGGACGCTTAAAACTTGGGCTCGCGCCCGAAAGTGACCTCAGTGGCATACTGTTCGTTTCTTCGGGGCTCGGGGGTATGAGTGGGGCACAGCCCAAAGCGATGGAAATTGCGGGCGGGGTAGCTGTTATGGCCGAGGTAGACTATTCGCGCATCGAAACCAGACATCAACAGGGCTGGGTGGGCAAGGTGTCGGCGGATTTGGGCGAGGTATTTGCCTGGGCAGGGGAGGCGCAGCGCGAGGGAAGGCCCCTCTCGGTGGCTTATTACGGCAATATAGTAGATCTATTAGCATACGCGGTAGAGCACCACATTAAGATTGACCTTTTATCCGACCAAACATCGCTGCACGCGGTGGGAGGATATTGTCCGCAAGGCATGACCTTTGCCGAGCGCACAGCGATGCTGGCAGCCGATCGCCCGCGTTTCTTAAACTTGGTGGATAAAAGCCTGCGCAAACATTATCGCTGTGTTAAAACGCTGGTTGAGCGCGGTACATACTTTTTCGACTATGGAAATTCTTTCCTGAAGGCCGTATTCGATGCTGGCGTAAAAGAAATATCGCGTAATGGCACCGACGAAAAAGAAGGTTTTATCTTCCCATCGTACGTGGAAGACATTATGGGGCCCGAGCTCTTTGACTACGGCTATGGGCCGTTTAGGTGGGTTTGCCTAAGCGGCAGTTCTCTGGACCTAGAAAAAACGGACGCGGCAGCCATGGCCTCCATCGACCCTAATCGCCGGGCGCAAGACCGGGACAACTACAACTGGATTCGCGACGCCGCCAAAAACAAGCTGGTGGTAGGCACCAAGGCGCGCATTTTATATCAGGACGCAGCAGGGCGACTACGCATTGCGCTTAAGTTTAACGATATGGTGCGCAAGGGGGAAGTAGGTCCGATTATGCTGGGGCGCGACCACCACGACACAGCAGGCACGGACTCGCCGTTTCGGGAAACTGCCAATATTAAGGACGGCAGCAACGTTATGGCTGATATGGCCACGCAATGTTTTGCCGGCAATGCCGCGCGCGGCATGAGCTTAGTGGCACTCCATAACGGCGGCGGCGTAGGGATTGGCAAGTCGATAAACGGCGGCTTTGGCATGGTGCTAGACGGCAGCGCACGAGTCGACAGCATATTGCGCTCGGCCATGCCTTGGGACGTCATGGGCGGAGTAGCAAGGCGAGCGTGGGCCAGAAACCCAAATTCTATCGTTACTTGTGTGACTTACAATGAAGAGAACCGCGACACCGATCACATTACACTGCCGTATGTAGCGTGCGACGAGCTGGTGCGGGATTTGGTGGCGACCGCACTCAATAAACGGGGCAAGTAGCGTCAGCATTTGGCGACGCACAAATAGCGCACGTGGATGCGGTTCTACTCTTAACGCTAGTTAACATAATATGCATTATAAGACTCAACAAGTGCGAGAAAAACAGGGCCAACCCTACGGTTAGCCCTGTTTGTGAAACAAACCGAGCTAGATCAACAAAGCGTATCCGCCTGCCAGCGCAGGTAGTTGGCGAAGCGTTGCTTAGCCTCATGCTCGGCTTGGGCCAGCAGCGCCTCCTTTACGCTTTCAGGTTGCTGATTAAGCGCAGTAAAGCGCGTTTCGCCAAGCAGAAACTCGCGGAAGTTCCAGTTAGGCTTGCTAAAGTCTAGGACGAAAGGGTTTTTCCCCTCTGCCGCGAGCGTCGGGTTGTAGCGATAGAGTGGCCAGTAGCCACACTCCACAGCCCGCTTGCCCTCTAACTGGCTTCTCGCCATATCGATACCGTGCGCGATACACGGAGCATAGGCGATGACTAGCGATGGTCCGGGGTATTGCTCGGCTTCTAGCATGGCCTTGAGGGTCTGGTTGCGATTAGCTCCGCTGCAAATCGAGGCAACATACACATAGCCATAACCCATCATCATGCGTCCTAGGTCCTTTTTCCGCATGCGTTTGCCGCTGGTCGCAAACTTGGCGATGGCTCCGGTGGGTGTGGCTTTTGAGCTCTGCCCACCGGTATTGCTGTAAACTTCGGTATCTAGCACCAAGACATTGATGTCGATATTTGAGGCTAAGACATGATCTAGGCCCCCAAAGCCGATGTCGTAGGCCCAACCATCGCCGCCAATCACCCAGATTGATTTCTTGGTAAGGTAGGCTGCTAGTTCTTGCACTTCAGCCAAGGTTGCGACCACGCTGTTAGTGGCTACGGCTTGGGCTGCCGGCAACAACTCGCGGAGGCGGTCTCCTTGGCGGCGATGGTGCGGCGCACGGTCGCCGAAAGCTTGGTATCCATCTCCGATAGTGTCCACGGAGAATTTAGCAGGAAAGTACCGCTAGGC
>QLUB01000093.1 GCA_018725205.1 candidate division NPL-UPA2 bacterium | reverse complement strand
ATGCGCGACAGGTATTCATGCGCGAAAGGAAGCGAGCAAGTGGATTTCGAGCTGTGGCACATGTTTGGCCTAAACAATCTTGCAGACGCCCCCGGCTTATTGGCACCCGCGTCGGCACAGGCAACTCAACCAGCCCCACTGACCCTAGAGCAAGAACTGTTTGACGTGTTGCGTAGTGAAAGAGTGGGCATAGTGTATCAACCGATTATTTCTTTAGCGTCAGCCGAACTGCTTGGCTATGAGGCGCTCGCCCGCGGCCCGGACGACTCACGCTTATCTACACCTGATTCCCTGTTCACGCAGGCGGAGGAGTCGGGAGCACTCTTTGCGCTAGAGAGAATCTGCCGTGCCAAAGCCGTGAGTCATCTAGGAGATTTGCCTGCCCACCAAAAACTGTTCATTAACGTGCACACAAGGACGGTCTGCGACAAAGGGTTCGTCGGCGGAGAGACCCTGACCATGCTGCGCCGTAAGGGGCTCGACCCCTCACAGATTGTTTTTGAACTTACAGAGCGCCATTATGTGGAGAACTACCGCGCGTTTCAGGCTACCTTGAAGCACTACCGCGACCAAGGCTACCGCATAGCCATTGACGATGTCGGCGCAGGTCACTCAGGGCTACTGACTTTAGCCGAACTTAAGCCTGACTACATTAAGGTGGACATGTCCTTAGTGCGCAATGTAACCCGCGACTTCGCCCGACAATCAGTAATCAAGGCACTGTGTACCGTAGCCAAAAGCATTAACGCCAAAGTTGTCGCTGAGGGTATCGAAAGCGAAGCAGAGCTGGCGACCTTGATTGGGTTAGGGGTCGACTACGGACAAGGGTACTTTATCGCTAGGCCGCACAATCCCAAACCGTATGCAAGCCGTGAGGCGATTCGTGCCATTAACCGGAACCAATATGGGCACTTGCTGGGCTCTCGTTTTAAGACCCTTAGCGACCTAACAGTAAGCGGCATCACCGCTGATGAGACTATGACCGTGACGATAGCTAAAGAGATGCTAGCAGAGACAGAAGACCCTCTTGCTAGCCTAACTATTCTGCGCCATGGCGTTCCAGTTGGTCTAGTTATGCGCCATTACCTCGACAAAATTCTCAGCGCAAAATTCGGCGTGCCTTTGTTCTCACGCCGCCCAGTGTGTGAAATCATGGATCGCGCTCCGCTACTCTTGGACAGTAATGCAACGCTTGACCAAGCTCTGGAGGCCGCATTGACCCGCCCTGCGGAGAAACTGTACGACGACCTGATTGCTTTGAACAAGGATGAGTCTTATGCTGGGGTTGTTCCTATGCAGCGATTACTAAATGGCATGGCCCGCCTGCAAATCGATCTAGCCAAAGGGGCAAATCCGCTCACTGGGCTACCTGGCAATGTGGCCATCGAAGAAGAAATCCATCGCCGCATGCGACTGGGCCATGCGTGCAGTGTCATCTACGCCGACCTAGACGACTTTAAGGCCTACAACGACAGCTACGGTTTTGACAAAGGCGACAAAATGATTGTGCTGATTGCGCGCCTGCTCTTATATGCTACCAGACGCTATGGCGCAGTAGGGGACTTCATTGGACACATCGGTGGTGATGACTTTGTGATTGTTACTGCTGAGACAAAGGCCGATCCATTGGCTAACCGCATTGCCGACCTGTTTGCGCGCGCAGTGCGTCGGTGCTTTATTCCCGTAGACTGGGAACGCGGGACTTTTTGGGGCCGAACGCGAGAAGGCATTGAAGACTTTTTGCCGCTGACTACTGTGTCTATGGCCATCGTCGACTGTCGCGCGCAGCAGGACTACTTGCAGCTAGGTAAGACAGCTGCTCAGTTGAAGAAACGAGCCAAAAGTGAGCTCGGTAGCATAATCGTACGCGACCGCCGGGCTACTTGCGAATGAACTGGGAGGCTTTCCGCTGCGCAACACGGGGGACGTGAAATTTTGTTTTGGCACGGAATTAGGACGGCGCGACAGCGGCTATTTACCGCGTGAAGCAAAAGGCTCCGTCCCTAGTGCTTCATGCTTCGCAATAGCGATCCAGTAATTTTTCCGTCACTTGACGGTTGACCAACGTCCCGTGGCCGCCGATGCAACCGCCCGAACAAGCCATCCCCTCGACGAAATTGGCATTTAGCTCGCCTTTTTTTGCTTTTGTCAGCGTCTGCAACACTTCATCCAAGCCGTTTGCCAAGTGAGTCGCTATTTCTGCTTCGCCAAGCGCAGCCTTGACCGCCTTGGTTAGTCCTCCTGCTTTGGCAAAACCTCTGCCCAGAGTGTCTCCCTCGCCGAGAGTGCCGTTGCCAGACAGGGTGGCGATGTTAATCCCGCGCGCTACAAAAATACACCCTACCTCTTCGAAAGTAAGTACGGCATCGACGTCCGGCAACAGAGACGCCTCGCTCTTTTTGGCGACGCACGGGCCGATAAAAACCGTAATTGCTGCCGGATTAGCTGCCTTAACTTGTGTTGCCTGATGGGCCATCGGCGAAGGAGTAGTTGATATACATTCCTCTAGCTGAGGGAACTGCGTCTTCACAGTGGCTACGAAGCTCGGGCAACACGAAGACAATGTCAGTGGCTTGCCTTCCGACATGCGGTGTTTTATCTCCGCAGCTTCATCCTCCGCAACTTGACGCGCGGCTTGTGCCACTTCATGGACATGCGTAAACCCAATCTCTAACAGCGCTAGTCGCAGTGCAGATGGGGAGGCTTTGGTGCCAAATTGTCCCACAAAAGAAGGGGCAACCAAGGCGACAACAGGCGACCTTCCCTCCTTCAACGCACTTACGACTTGCACAATGCTCGTATAGTCCGCAACGGAACCAAAGGGGCAGGCAGGGATACAGGCAGCACAACCCACACACTTTTCGCAGTCAATCCTTGCCACGTTATTGCCATCTCTAACGATGGCTTTAGGCACACAGGCCTGCTCACATGGGCGCGTCACTTGAATAATAGCTCTAAAGGGGCAACTGCGCTCGCACAATCCACATTCGACGCAGCGGCTACGGTCGATGTAGGCGCGGTGATTGACGATGGTGATGGCATCCTTCGGACACGTTACCCGGCAGTGGTGCGCAATGCAATTGCGGCATACGTCCGTGACAATGTATTTCTCAAAAGGGCAGCGATCACAAGCCACAGCCATCATTTCAAGGCCACACTGTTTTGGCTTAGGCGTTCTGCTGAGCGCTATTTTAGCCATGTCTGCTAGGGTTGCGTGGCGTGGCACGTCCTCTGGAGCCAGCCCCATAGCAACTCGCAAGCGGTGAGTGAGCACGGCTTTTTCCTTATATTCGCAACAGCGATAACGTGTGGACAGCTCGGCGGTAAGTGTGTCGGGATAATCATTAATCTCTGCGGCTAGTTGACCGCGCCAGGTCATATCGGCTAAAGCCGTGTACAGCTGGCGCTTAATTCCTGTTGTTTCAGAATTTCGTCTAGACACTCATTTCACCTGTCCTGCTGCCAGATTCTTGATGATAGCAATTAAGCTCTCCGGTGTAACGCGGCTATGCACGACTCCCCCAATGCGCACATTAGGTCCTGCCCCGCAGTTCTCTAGACAATGCGTAAGTGACACATGCAATTGGCTAGTTATCTGCTCGGGCAAAAGCTCTAGCACGGCCATCAACTCCGGTGCGCCCTTCATATGACATGCTGTTCCACCACAAAATTGCAGCGTAATCTTGTTCAAGTCGTTGCCCTCCTAAAAGTACCTGACTTCTGTCTGTATGGAACGTCGACGCAGTAAGGAGACTATGCGAGAAACGACATACTGGCGAGGCGCAAGCTGCATAATCTCCTCTATATTGGCATGGGCGAGGTTAAAGCTCTTGCCGACTAAGAACAATACTTCTTCCGCACTGCACAGGTGCCTCGCCAACAGAGTAGCTGCATCGGCACTACGGGGCAGCTCTTCCCCCTCTTGCAGTGCACGCAACAACTCATAGCACCTGTTAAGGGTGAGTACGCCTTCTGTAACTAGATCTACGTTGTTCAAGCGGGCAACAGGGGGAATGCGCGGATCAACATACTCTAGCGATGTCTCCAGCTTGCCACCTGTAATACGTTCTACGATTTTTGCGCTTGTTCCGCCACAGACGATTTTTGTGGCGTTTGTTTCGTCTAACAGCGCCTTGACCATGACAGCATCATTGTCCGGACGTAACGGCGGACCAGTTAACACTGCTACGGACCGCGTTGGTCGTATCCGGAGCGCTACTGCGGTACAGTCATCCCCAAGGCGGCTGCAGTAACAAGCGTCAGTGACGTGCATAACAAAATCTACAAGTGCCTCGAGGGCCGGCCATGATGTGCACGGTGTAGGTAGAAAGCTGAGCAACCCATCGATTCCTAAACCTAGGTCCAGTGATTCCCCCACCCCAGCGTGCACAACACCATCGGTAACCATAAGCGCGACATCGTCTTTCGCTACATGCAGTGAAGCCTCTGTTATTTTCTTACCGCAGATGATGCGCGTTTGGCGCTCGATTGGAAGCAGACAATCATCGCGAAAGAACAGTATCGGCGGCGAGTCATATTCGTACAGCTGTGCGTTCCCACTTGCGCTAATCTGCAGAATACTAAACGTAGCATAGGCCAGACCACGTTCACCACATACAGGCAGCGTGTCGACAATAGTGGACACAACATGGTCTATGGGCACATCACGCTCAAGCAGACCGCATGCTATCTTCGTGGTGAGAGTAGCCATGATGTTGGCTTTCACACCGCTGCCAAGACCGTCAGACAAAATAGCGGTGGTCTTGCTGGGGGACCGCACTAACTGAAAAACATCTCCGCACAGTTCTTCTTTGAATTTACTTCCTCGTGCTGCGGCTACATCTGCGGTAAGCCTCATTTTTCTGTACCACCGTTTCCGTCTGTTAGGCTGCTTATCAGTTCAAAAAGCGTTGCCTTGGTGGCCGCTGTCGACTCGCCTAGCAGTCCAGCTATCTGTTGCGCCAGCTTCATTTGGTTAGAAATAACAGCAGTTGCACGCTGAATCGTGGCTTGGTTTTTTGCCTCGATCTCGCGATGTTGGCGCTCATCCTCTGTAATGTCCGTGATGATGCCCACCACTAAGCCATAGGCAGGCAACGCATAGATGACCTGCCTCGTGACAAGCGCTAGGTCAGGGTACTCCACTCGTTTGTACACAGATTTGTCTGTAGTCAACACTCCAATAAAATCTGTGGGGTCTAAGAACTCTACTAGGTTCACATCTTTCGTTGGCCTTCCCTCTGGATTAAACATGCGCTGGGCTTCGTCATTAAACTGATGAATGGTCAAATCGCTATTAGCTATGATTACACCGTTTGGGGAAGATTCAACCACCAAATGAGATAGTGACTCAAACTTGGCGCGCATGAAGGGTATGCACATTTCTAGCTCGGCAAACCCTTGTAGAGTGGCAATAGCCTTTTCTCGACAAGTTAGATATCCACAGCCGCCGCAGTTTCGCTCGTCAACGCTGCTTTCTTGGCCTATAGTCATCAAGACCCGGCGAATCTCCGCCTCAGAAGGCACAGCGACCACATGCCTACGGTCAGTGAAGATGCGCGGCGAGACGTCCCATGTGTTAGGATCCAACAGGGGACTGCGGTTCGCGTCCGAAAGTGACTGCGTGCGCTCGTGATAGCGTATAACTGCATCCTTGCGCGTGTGCACGCCCACGCCAAAAGGCATTTCTGAACCGCCGACACAGCCGCCGTGGCAACCAAACGCTTCCACGAATGACGGACTCAAGTGTTCGGCTGCTAACTCTGCGAACAACTCCATGCAGCTCTCCACCCCTGCTACGCTGATGATTGAGCGGCTCACCCCAGATTGTAACCGACTAGATGCAGTGAGCCCTTGGTCGAGTGGATATAGCCGAACTGCGCTCGGCGGCGCGTCGCGCAGCTGGACAGGGGGAAGCTGTTGTGGATCGCAGTTCACCTGTTTCCAGTAGGCAGCCAGCTGGCGAAACGTGAGCACCGCGTCAACGCTACCTTGAGCAGAAGGCTTCAAAGACTCATCAACCTTGCCCGCGCACGGACCAACAAAAACAACCTTAGCGTCGGGAAAACGCTCTCTTAGAATCCGCCCGTGCAATACCATAGGCGATACAGTGGCAGCTAGTTGGCCCATCAGCTCAGGGAAATAGATCTCCACGAGGTTGACCACCACCGGACAGCACGAGGAGATGGTGTAGCCACGCTTATTGGTGGTACCAACGTCGTGATAGTGTCTAGCCACGGCGGCAGCTGCAAGAGCAGTTTCCTCAACATGGCAAAATCCAATGTCCCGTAACCCCGCCAGCACCTGCAGCGGATCCATGTTTGGGAAAGCGGCGGGGAATGACGGAGCGATACTTGCGACCATGCGGATACCTTGTCGGCGCCATTCCTTTAAGGCGACAGTGCTGTCGCTCACCGATTTGGCACGCTGAGGGCATACTGCTACGCACTGTCCGCATACTACGCACCTTTCGGGCACTATCTTTGCCTGCCCATTGCGCAGACTGATAGCCTTGACGTGGCAAGTACGGATACAGCGGTGGCAATCCTTGCACTTCGCTGTTAGTGACGTGATGACACTCATCGTCTAGCCACGGCCTCCCGAAAAATAGTGTCGATGTTACCTATGCTTACATTCTTAACTACAACGCCATTGATGCGCACTACTACACCTTCCGTGCAGCTTTCTTGGCAAAATGAGGCGGTCAATCTAACTGGTTTTGCTGTGCCATTGCCCGCTACTAGCTCCTTTAATCTTTTGATCACATAGTGCGCGCCCTTGAGATGGCACCCGCTGCCGATGCATACTTGTATCTCCACATTGGTCACCGCCTTTGTGATTTTTATATCAATAATATTGTAATATGTTTCACAAGCAATTGCAAGCCCTCTCGACATTATCGAGCAAGTAAGATTAATTAAATTGCAGCCTAATAAAGCGAAGACCCTGAGCAATGCTCGGGGTCTTCTAAGTTTATTCCGGCGACGTCCTACTCTCCCGGGGACTTGCGTCCCAAGTACCATCGGCGCTGGAGGGCTTAACTGCCGTGTTCGGGATGGGAACGGGTGGGTCCCCTCCGCCATTGCCACCGGAAAT
>QLUB01000092.1 GCA_018725205.1 candidate division NPL-UPA2 bacterium | reverse complement strand
CCCAACCGAAACTGTCACGTTAGAGAAAGGCGCCTTAATCGCCAAGGCCTCAAACAACATGGCCATGGCGGCGTAGACGGCAATGGCCTGCACATCGGAAAGACGCGTGGGCAGCCCAAGGCGAACAAGGACAACTAGCGCGAGCAGGATAACCGCGTAAACATAAAGGCGTAACCTAAGTGGCATGCGTGCTGTACCGCCTTTCAAAAACAGGGGGGCGCTTGGTTCTACCATATGTAATTCGAACCACCGCTAAGTAAACGAGCGACAATGCGCATAACTTTCTTCACAACCCAGACCTCCTTGCGTGCCTACTCTGTCCTGCTCCGCTACTAAGGACAGGCTGCCGCTCCGCTCGCAGGAAAGATTGTGTTGCGCCCCCCAAAGCTAAAGCTTGTTAAACCTAAGTACCGAAATACCGTTGGCAGCGGCGGTTAACGCCGTCCAGCGTGGCCTTAACTACCGCCTCTTTGGCGTCGCTGCGCACAAAGGCGGAGCCCACCAGCGTCTCCTCGCCGGCACCGCTGATTACGGAAACGCCCACTACTACCACCTCGCCGCGGGCAAAGGCAAACTGGGTTACATCCTCGACCACAAAGCCCACCACGTTGCCCAACAGCTCGCGCAGCGCCCCCACCGTGGCACCAGCCACTAGGCGCAGCTGGTTTTGCAGCGAGTTTGGTCCGGAGGCCGTACACTCCGCCTGCTTGTCCCCGAGCGTCAAGGTGACGCCCACCTCGGCCGCGCCGCGGTTTAGTTTATAGCTAATGCCGCGTAAGTTAATGCGCTTAACCTCGGCCTCCGGCCGCTCGGCAAACTGCACGACGCTGATGCGCTTGTGGTCGACGTTAATGCCCATGCGCACCAGCAGCAAAGTCTCGGTGTCGCGCACGATGAGGCGGGGGTTACGGCTCTGGTCACTTAGAATGTGAAGCTCGGTAATCTCCCCGTTTGGGTCTAACACAGCCCGCGCCGAGTCTACGCCCTGCAGGGAACACACTAATTCCTCAATGGCGAAACTGCGCTCTTTACTCATCGCACACCTCTCTCTCTTGGACACACTCCTGTTTTTATTCTAGGTTATGCGCGGAACTCCTTGTGGACTTGTTAAATTTCGTTGCGGCAGGCTAAATGCTCGGCGATCACCCACATACACCCGCTAACCAGTGAATGACCGCCTAATATTACAGGCATCTCGGCCTCTACCGCCGCCTGCGTAAACTCTCGCAACCACGGGTGAGAAATCTCCTCGTATCTCCCGAGATCCGAAAGAAAGCGCATCTCCTCGCTTAACTTAAGCTTAAAGTGCGCAAACAGCACGCGCGTGTCCATAAAGCAGACATCGCAAGTCCGGCTTAAGTCCGCAAAGAAGCGCCGCGGGCCAACCGCCGCAAGATAATGCCCCAGCAAACTTACTACCGAGCCTTGTGCTTCGCGGTCTAGCGCCTTCATGCCGCGCTCCTCCGAGAAAACCCGCAGGCGCATGAATGTATGCCGATTGATGTGGGCCATCACCGCCGGGTTAACGCGGCCGATTAAAGCACACTCGCAGTGGGTGGCGCGCATGCGGGCTATAGCTTGCTCTAGGCGCGCGCTGTCCCAAACGAGTTCACTTAACGCCGCTTTTGTCCGCTCGCCTAGGTGCGGGGAGAGCGAGAGCACCAAGGCGTCCGGAGGAGTGTCGAGGTCAAAGTGTACGCCCACGGAGTGCGGCATAAATTCGCGCGCCAGACCGCCCTGTTTCAGCAACGTAGCCAGAGTATTGTCGTTCTCCGGCGGGGTGACGGCTAAGAGGGCCGCCGCAGGGGCAAAAGCTACGATATCCGCCGACTGCGGGTTGTTGGTAATCACCACGGGAGCGCGGGTGCACAGGCCCGCGGCGAGCTCACTAAACTCAGCCCGCGCGAGCAGAGGCGCCGCTGCGCCGCCAAGGTAAATTACCCCCTCACACTTAGTTAGGCGCACTATTTGTTGCAGTGCCCGACCAAAGTGAAACGGGGCTGAATCTCTGGCCACGGTCGCCCCAAGCAAAGCGGCGTCGTGAGCCAACGCCGGGTAATTAGTGCAGAGGATTATCTCGTCCACTAGGGGGACACCCTGCAGTTTCTGAATCGTGTCCAGTACCACGGCGTGGCGCACCCGGCTTAGTTCCCGCACTACTGTGTGGCGCGGTGCCCCGCCTTCAAAGATGACCGCCGCGATGCGCGATGTCACTCTTCACCCCTCATTTCCCGCCTGCGCTCCTTGCGTACTGCCTCGGCTACCCGGCGTGCTAACGGCCGCGTCAGCGCACGCAGAGCGGAAACTGCCCTGTGCAGCCACGCCACGCGGGTATCTTGGAAACGATACCTATAGGCGCGATGGTCGCCCTGGAGTCGCTTGGCGCCGCGCAGTTCCTCGGCTATGTCCGTACCCGGCAAAATCTCAACCGCGCTATAGGCGTCCTGCAGGGCCTCGGAGGCGCCGGGCACGGTGCGCTGCACCTCTGCTAGGCGCGTGCTGCTCTCGCGGTACTCCGCCCAAGTGGTGTCAGGCGCAAGCATTATGTAGCCTAGGGTATAGGGTATCTGCAGTTCGCCTAGCACTTGCATAGCCTTTACGTTGTCTTCCACGGTCACGAACTTATTAAAGGCCGCCAGCCGCCGCTCGGAGAGCGACTCTACGCCTAAGAACACTCGCCTGAGGCCAGCGGCTTTAAGCAAAGCAAAAAGCTCGCGGTCTACGTCATCCACGCGACAAGCAATATAGAATGAGATCGCAAGTTTGCCTGCTAAGATTAGCTCCCCGATGCGCCGCGCGCGCTCCCGCCCTGCCCGCCCCGGGCCGATAAAATTATCGTCGCGCCAGCCAAAGTGGCGGATGCCTTGCGCGTTAAGCGCGGCAATCTCGCTTAGAACGCGCTCCGGGCTATGTGCGCGCCACGGCTTGCCTCCCCCGGCGCGGTAGAAGGGACTGGTGCTGCAAAATGTACACCTGCCGTAGCAGCCGCGGCTCGTCAGCATGGACATAAACTGCCCTCGCTCTTTGATGCGCGGGAGATAGTCGAGTGCGGGCGGCGGCAGTTCATCCAGCTCACACACGGCGGGGCGCACCTTAAGGCTTACCTGGCCGTTTTCCCTTACCGCAAGCCCGGCTATGTCGTTCCAAGGTTTGCCGTGGCAGACGCGCTCCGCAAGCTCAAGCAGCGTCCATTCACCCTCGCCGCACACCACGGAATCAAGCCCCGGGTTTTGCTGCAACAGCTCGGCATAAAGAAACGTCGGGGAATGACTCCCGACGGTGATGTGGCTAGTGACGCCTGCGCGCCTAAGCCAAGCAACCATGCGCTCGCTCGCGCCCACCAAGCGGTGGAGCCAGACGCTCAGGCCAAGGATTTTCGCAGGCTGGTTTAGGACACGCGCCACAGTTTGGCTGAAAGAAAGCTCTTCCAGCGAGGCGTCAATAATCTCTACCGCATAGCCTTGCCGCCGCAACGCGGCGGCAAGGTAGGCCGTGCCGAGGTCAAACTCGCGATCAACCGAGAGCACGGACTCGTAGTTAAGTTTTACCAGTAGAACGTCGAGCATGCGCTCTATACCTGTGGTTCAATTAGCCCGAAGTTGCCGTCGCGGCGCCGGTAAACGACATTAACGAGCTCGCTCTCGGCGTTAGTGAAGACGAAGAAATCGTGTCCCAGCAGGTTCATCTGCAGTATGGCCTCGTCGACATGCATGGGCTTCATGGGGAAACGCTTGTTGCGCACTACCTTCGGTACTTCCGAGACTTCTTCGACAACCGGAAGTGGAGTGGCTGTGGTGCGGATGCGGCGGGCAATTTTGGTGCGGTACTTGTCGACCTGCTTCTCGAGCTTCTCCACCACGAGGTCAATCGACGCGTACATGTCCGGGCTTTGTTCTTCGCCGCGCAGCAACAACCCGTTGAATCCAATCGTGACCTCTACGCGGTGCTGGTCTCTCTCTAGGCTAAGTGTGGTGTGGGTCTCGCCCGCCCCGTCAAAGTACCGGTCGAGTTTCTTTAGTTTCTTGAAGACGTAGTCGCGTAGTGCATCAGTGACTTCGACGTTCTTCCCTCTGACGCTTACCTGCATACGCTTAACTCCTCCTTCTAAAGCCTGCGAAGTGCGCCCCCACACACTTCATATTGCTTTGTCTAGATGTATTCGCTGCTCTGGATGAAGAATCCTTTATTTCTTGGCGACGTTAGCTGCTTGAGGACCGCGCGGCCCATCCACTACCTCGAACTCTACGTCTTGGCCGTCTTCAAGCGACTTAAAGCCTTCGCCCGTGATGGCGGAGAAGTGAACGAACACGTCTTGGCCCGTGCTGGTGGTGATGAAACCAAATCCCTTTTGCTGACTAAACCACTTTACTTTCCCTTGTTGCTTCATGTCTGTAACCTCCCACATGTACTTTGATTCCGTTAAGACCTCTAAACCTATGCTTGACCCGGCGCTAAGGACATCGCTACTACTGCGATAACTACATCTTGCGCCTTGGCCTGATACAGGGCTTGGGCGCAGGCTAACACTGTGTTCCCCGTAGTGTAGACATCATCCACAAGCAAGATACGGCGTCCCGTTAAATCTTCACGCGCCGCGAAGGCGCCGGCCACGTTCCTTGCGCGCGCGGCACGCCCTAAAGTGTTCTGCGGCGGTGTAGCGCGAGTACGCGTTAGCACCTGCCTAAACGGCAGTTTCTGCAGTGTAGCCAGTTCTCTGGCCAACAGCTCGGCTTGATTGTAGCCTCTCTCTAGGTATCTTGCCCTATGCATGGGCACTGCCGTGACTAGGTCGACAGCGGCAAAGGGCAGCACCTCGGCTTCAGCAAAGGCTTGCGCTAGAGAGCGCGCGATAGACGGGCTGTTAGCAAATTTAAGGCGATGAATGACCTTGCGCACGCGTCCGTTAAACGGCAGGAGTGCAATGGTCTTGGCACTGCTAGGATGCCCGAGGCGACCTGCGCTGCGCAAGTGCTGAAAGGCGGCCATATCTGCTTTACAGGGGGCACAGACGTTAACTTCGCTCTGCTCACCGCAAATGGCGCACCGCGGGCGCGGTGGGAGCAGTAGCTCAAGCAGCCACTTCATTACAGCAACCACCCCTGCGCGAGCAAGGTTGCTAGGCCGGTGTAGCGCTGCTCTACCTTGGCGTTCTTCACGGCAATGGCCAGCGCTTTTTTGCTGCCGACAATCACTACCAGTTCGCGTGCGCGCGTAATGGCGGTGTAGAGCAGGTTGCGCTGCAACATTACGTAATGCTGGGTGGTAAAGGGCAGCACCACCGCCCGGTATTCGCTACCTTGGCTCTTATGTACCGTCGAGGCATAGGCAAGCGTAAGCTCGGAAAGCTCTGTCAATTCATAGACGACGGAGCGGTCCGGATAGGCGACAGTAATCTCGCCGCCATCCCCGTCGATAGCAACAATACTGCCTACATCTCCATTATAAACTAAACGCGTGTAGTTGTTGCGGATTTGCATTACTTTATCGCCTAAGCGAAAAATACCGTTTGCCGTCTGCACTTCGGCTTTGCCGGGCGAGGGCGGGTTGAGCGCTTGCTGCAAAAGGAGATTAAGGTTGTCCACACCGGTAATTGTGCGGCGCATGGGAGTTAACACTTGGATGTCTAAAATGGGGTGGTAGCGATGCAATTTGGGCAGGCGCTGCTGTACAACCTCTAGGACTTGGGCTACGACTTTTTCGGGGTCATCCTGAGCCAAAAACAAAAAGTCGCGCCTGTTTGTAGCTAGGTAGGGAAACTCCCCGCGATTGATGCGATGAGCGTTAGCTATAATTAGGCTTTCCTTGGCCTGGCGAAAGATGACCTCTAGCCGTACGATAGGCATAAGACCCGTGCTAATGATATCGCGCAAGACATTGCCTGCGCCGACGGGTGGTAGTTGATCGACATCGCCCACCAGCACTAAACGGCAACCTAAGGGAACGGCTTTAAGCAAGTGATACATTAATGACAGGTCCATCATGGAGGATTCGTCCAGCACTAACAGGTCACAGCGGAGAGGGTTTTCTTCGTTGCGCAGAAAGTGGGACTGCTCCGCCTGCGGAGTGTACTCGAGCAGGCGATGCACGGTCTTGGCCTCACGTCCGGTTGCTTCCCCTAGGCGCTTAGCGGCGCGGCCGGTGGGTGCGGCTAAGTACACCGTCCATTGCCGCGTGTCGCAGATATGAAGGAGCGCTTTAACGAGCGTGGTCTTGCCCGTGCCCGGACCACCCGTAATTACCGTAACCCCGTGTTTCAGCGCGGAGGCGATGGCTTCGCGCTGCGCTTCGACCAAAGTGATGCCGTGCCGCGCCGTGAACGCTTGTAGCGTCCCCTCGAGGCTTTCGCTTAAGAAGGGCACCGGTAGGCGGCTGAGATCGCGCAGTTTAGCGGCGACGGCGACTTCGGCGGCGTATACGGGAGTACGGTAAATGCGGGTTTCGTCCCCCTGCACGGCGCGCACTAGGTGTTTGCTTTGCACTAGGTTTTCAACCACGGGGGCGATTAGCTCAGGGCGCACCACTAACGCCTCACCGGCCTGCTGTTCCAGCACGTGTAAGGGCAGGTAGCAGTGTCCGCTGTTTTCTGCCTCGCGCAAGCACCAGCGAATGCCCGCCGCTAGGCGCCGCGGCTCTTCCGGCAGGAAGCCAAGTTCACGCGCCAGCTTGTCCGCCGTGCGAAAGCCAATGCCAAAGACGTCGTCCGCTAGGCGATAGGGGTTTTTGCGGATGGCTACCTCTGTGTCCGCGCCGTATTCCCGATAGATTCTGCCGGCAAAGGCCGGGGTAATGCCATGCCCCTGCAGAAACACCATCGCCTTTTGCACTTCCCGTTGTCCTGAGAAACCCTTAAGGAGCATGGCGCGTTTAGCTTCGCCAATGCCGGGCACTTCTGGGAGGCGCTCGGGCGAGTACTCTAGCACTCTTAGCGTGTCGGCGCCAAAGTGGGCAACCAGCCGTCGCGCCGTACCGGGGCCAATGCCTTTTAAGAGCCCTGAGCCCAAGTATTTTTCTATGCCTACCATTTCTAGCGGTGCTCGCTCGACATGCGTTGCGACCAAAAACTGTTTGCCGTACTGCGGGTGTGAGGTGTACTCCCCCGTTAGTTCTAGCTCTTTGCCGGGAGCTGCGCCGGGGAGGTGCCCGACGACGGCAATAATCTGGTTATCGCGCAGTCTAAAGCGGAGTACACTGTAGTGATTAGCCTGGTTGTAAAAGACTACACGTTCAATAGTGCCCTTAATCTGCAGCAAACCTTTCACCTCACCCGCTATATTTGACAGGTGGGCGAGAGTTCCT
>QLUB01000091.1 GCA_018725205.1 candidate division NPL-UPA2 bacterium | reverse complement strand
CACAACCAGATTGGGCGCATCGCGGGGGAGAGCCCCGAGGAGGCTTTCCGCTTTCCGCTTTCCGCCATGTGCCATGTGCCATGTGCCATGTGCCATGTGCCATGTGCCATGTGCCAATCCGTACGCCGTCAGCCACTGAGCACTGAGAACGAAAAACTAGCGGGGTGAAGACAGCCAATGCGTGGTACCAGCATCAAGACAGCAGTGTTAGTGGTTATCTTAGGCCTAAGCTTGGCTCTGCCACTCTTCTTGTTTGATCGCGCCACATATGCAGACGGGGTGGCGCTAGATAACCCGATGTTTCGCATTGGCATTCACTACGAGGCGAATGCTTTGGCTACTGTGCGCCTAAACTCGAGCGCGCGCGTTGAGTTTGGCTTGGCGGGGACCGACGGCACGGTAATTCCGCTTCTCGCCGACGAAAGCGGAGGGTGGCAAATTCACCGCGAGGCTGTCCGCTTGGCCGCAGGCCCATTTGGCGACCACGCCGCCGCCGCACAAGTTTTGTCGCGGTGGCCAGCCAGGAGTGGTCCTGCCTTTATCTTGCGGGAGAGTGCCGGGTTTTTGGTGTCGGGAGGCTTGTTTGCGACTGTCGAACAGGCCGTGCAGCATCTGCCCCAGCTGGCTGCAGCCGGGATAAACGGGGTCACGGTGCGGGGAATGCTGACGCTTGTCAGCGGTTCCTTGCCGTCTATCGAAGCGGCGCAGGCTGTGCGCGAGCGGCTGGTAAGTGCAGGGCTAGAGGGCAGGCTACACTTTGATGGCGCTTGGCGAATAGCCGTGGGCTTTGCCACGGACATAACCTTAATTGACTCTCTGCGGGTAGCATTAGTTGCAGCTGCGCCGGAGTTAGTGTGGGAATCTCTCCCTGGAGACTTCAGGCGCATCCACGTTATTAGCCAAGACGGTAGACTCCTATTTGTCTACGCTAATCTCGCTGGGCTTACGCTCCGCGCTGCGAGTGGCGCCGACTTTATGAGTGTAGAAGGTCGGCGGCACCGTGGGGCGTTCGAATTTACACTCGACCAAATGAATCGGTTTATGGTCGTCGGCCTCATGCATGTCGACGATTACCTTAAGGGCGTCGTACCGCGAGAAATGCCGGCCGGCTGGCCTTTTGAAGCGCTAAAAGCACAGGCCGTTGTTGCGCGCACTTACGCCTATGCCAATCGGAATAGGCATGCGGCTCTAGGGTTTGACCTCTGTCACCTCAGCACTTGTTGTCAAGCCTACGGCGGGGTGGAGTGGGAACACCCAAATTCTAATCGCGCGGTAGACGAGACCAAAGGAGTTATCGCCCTCTTTAACGGCAGGCCCGCTTCGACCTTTTACCACTCGGACAGCGGCGGGCACACCGAGAATGTCGAGCATGTGTGGACAAGGGCTATCCCTTATCTCATTGGCGTTCCCGACCCGTTTGGAGCCCTAGCGGGGTCGACGCACGCACGCTGGGAGCAGGAGCTTACGCAGGCGCAAATGCAGCAGATAGCTCGGTTTAACGGGGCAGACGTTGGCACTGTGCTTGCAGTTACAGTAGAGAGCCGCTTCCCGTCAGGACGAGTCTCGACCCTCTCCATAACTGGCACGGCGGGCCGTATGTCGCTTATGCGGCAACAACCGCGACTGCCCGACGGCAGTACAGGACTATTTGCGTTGCGCTCCACCATGTACACGGTAACGAGCCGCGTGGCCCCCGTAGTCGTGCAAAGTGCTCATGCCACGGCCAGCTTACCCGGGCTGCAGGGCGTGCAAGTGGCCACCGCCGCAGGGGTGCAAACCCTAGGCCTAGCACCCGAGCACGCTGTGCGCACAGCGAGCGTAACCGGCACACTCCGTTCTATCCCTAGCAGTTTTGTCTTTGTCGGCAGCGGCTGGGGGCATGGCGTAGGCATGAGCCAATGGGGTGCCCGCGGCATGGCTGAACTTGGGCATAGCTATCGCGAGATTCTGTTTCATTATTACCGCGGCATCTGGCTCGCCGATATACCTCATTAAAAGAGCGGCCACATTCCCGAAAGGAGAACGAGCGTGAAAGTCAGCGATTTTGATTTTACTTTGCCGCCCGAACTCATAGCGCAGCATCCGCTGCCGGAACGGGCGGCTTCGCGTTTGCTGGTTTTGCACAAAGGTAGCGGAGCGATTGACCACAGGCAGTTCCCCGATGTTCTGCGCTACTTGAACCCGGGGGATGTCTTAGTGCTTAACGACACCAAGGTGCTGCCCGCTCGCCTGCTGGGGCGCAAACGGCAAACAGGCGCGGTCATTGAAGTAGTCCTACTGAAAGCACTGTCCCCCGCGCGCGAATGGGAAGTGTTGGCGCGCCCGGGCAAGCGACTGCGTGTAGGCACAGAAGTTGAATTTGGGCAGGGCGAAATGTCAGCTAAAGTGCTTGGCGACACCGCTGCGGGCGGCAAAATTATGCGCTTTACCGTAGAGGGCGACTTTCATGCCGCGCTAGATCGCCTAGGGCAAATGCCGCTTCCCCCATACATTAAAGAGCAGTTGGCCGACAAGGAGAGGTACCAGACCGTATACTCGAAGAGCTTAGGCTCGGCGGCCGCTCCGACTGCGGGGTTGCACTTCACACAGGCTCTACTTGAGGAGATCAAGGGCAAAGGAATTGAGATAGTCTTCTTGACGCTGCACATTGGGCTGGGTACGTTTAGACCGGTGCAAGTGGAGGAGATTGCCGAGCACAAAATGCACAGCGAATATTACGAGGTTAGTCCCGAAACTGCGGCGGCTATCAACAGAGCGCGAGAGCGAGGAAACAGGGTGGTTGTTGTTGGCACGACACCGCTGCGCACCCTAGAGACGATTGCGGACGGCACAGGGCATGTGCCAGCGTCCTCCGGCTGGACGGACATCTTTATTTATCCCGGCCACCGCTTCCGCGCCGTCGACGGGTTGATAACTAATTTTCACCTTCCGAAGTCAACCCTGATTATGCTGGTCGCCGCGCTTGCGGGGCGAGAGAACGTGCTAAACGCCTACCAAACTGCCATTTTAGAGCGTTACAGGTTCTTCTCCTTTGGCGACGCGATGCTGATTATTTAGGAGTGAAGTCTTTGGCCATTCAGTTTCAACTGGAGAAAACCTGCCGACAGACAGGGGCGCGGCTCGGCGTGCTTACTACGCCCCATGGGAGTTTCAGCACCCCTATTTTTATGCCGGTAGGCACTCAGGCAACCGTGAAAACGCTGACTCCCGCGCAGCTACAGGCGGTAGGGGCAGAAATAATCTTAAGCAACACCTACCACCTCTACTTAAGGCCGGGACACGTTGTGGTGGAGAAGGCGGGAGGACTGCACCACTTTATGCAGTGGCCGGGCAGCATCCTAACCGACAGCGGCGGATTTCAGGTTTTCTCGCTTAACGACTTGCGTAAGATTACGGAGGAGGGCGTCGAGTTTAGGTCGCATCTCGATGGCTCTAAGCAGTTTTTGAGCCCTGAACTGGCGACGCATGTGCAGAACGCCCTAGGGGCAGACATTATTATGTGTTTTGACGAATGCACGCCCTATCCCGCTGACTACAGTTACGCTAAAGCTTCGCTAGAGCGCACTATACGCTGGGCCGCGCGCTGTGTGAAAGCGCATGCCAAGCCGAGCGAGCAAGCTCTCTTTGGCATCATCCAAGGCGGCATGTATCGGGACTTGCGCGCGGAAAGCGTTAAAGCGATGACGGAGCTTGATTTTCCGGGGTATGCACTTGGCGGACTTAGCGTGGGCGAGCCGAAGCCTTTGATGTACGAGCTGCTAGAGAGCACCGTGCCATTCATGCCGCAAGACAAGCCCCGCTACCTTATGGGTGTAGGCAGTGCAGATTGTTTGGTAGAGGGGGTGCTCCGCGGCATCGACATGTTCGACTGCGTGCTGCCCACCCGCGTCGCCCGTAACGGCACCGCGTTGACCGCCAACGGCAAAGTAGTGGTGCGCAACGCGACTTATGCGGAGGACTTTGCTCCCATCGAAGCCGGGTGCGACTGCTATGCCTGTCAGCACTTCAGCCGAGCCTACGTGAGGCATCTGATTAAGGCGGAGGAGGTCTTAGGGCTTACCCTTATTTCTATTCACAATTTGCGCTTCTTGCTGCGCTTAATGGCAGATATGCGCCAAGCGATTAGGGAGGATAGAAGCGGGGACTTCGCGAGCGCGGTTTTGTCGCGCCTGCAGTAATAGTTCCTAGCAAGCCGGGTCAGGATGCTGCATCCGGCGAACCGTTACTAGAGCCACGGGCTCTGCTTAGAGGCGCACTGTCCGCCTTTGTCTTGTCATTGGTGCTCTTTGCTGTCGTGAGCGCCGCAGTGACGTATACCGCCTTGACCGATGAGCAGATGCCGCTCGCGGCCACAATCACTGGTGCCTTTAGTGTCTTGTGGGGCGGGTTTACCGCTGCGCGCTTGGTGTCCCGCGGCACTATCATCCACGGTGGGTTAGTGGGTTTTTTGTACGGTCTACTAGTGCTACTCCTTGGGAGAGTTGTACTGCAGGAGCCGGTAGCTCTGCTCGCACTCTGGCGCATAACCGGCGCAGTTCTGTGCGGCGAAACATAAGCACACCTGTCTCGTAATATAGTTAAAGCTGCTCTTTAATTTCGAGTCTATTTACTATACAATAATAATACGACACATGGGGGGTGCTTCATGAAAGTCAAGGCGACTAAGGCGCTGGTTGCAGGTATTCTGTCCGTGCTGTTGCTCCCGTATCTGCTTATATTCCCCTTGCCGGCCGCAGCCCAAACGGAAGTAGTCTTCACCATACCTGTAAGCGGCATCGTTGACGCGAGTATGCTGCGCTACTTGCAGCGAGCCTTCGCCGTGGCAGAGGGCGCTGACGCTCAGGCCATTATTCTCGAAATCAACACGCCGGGGGGGTTGCTGTCATCGGCTTTTGAGATCAGCGACCTCATCCATGATTCGCACGTACCGGTTTATGCTTACGTGCGCTACAACGCCTTGTCGGCAGGGGCATTTCTGGCGCTCTCAGCGCGACGGATCTACATGGCGCCCGGCAGTGTGATTGGAGCGGCCGAACCACGCCGGATGGACGGTCAGGCTGCTGATGAAAAAACGCTCTCTGCTTGGGAAGCACGTATGCGGTCAGTAACTGAGCGGCAGGGAAAGGACCCCGAACTTGCGGCCGCCATGGTACGCATGTCCATCGTTATTCCGGGTGTGGATGCAGTCGACACCTTGTTGACCCTGACTTATCAGCAGGCGCATGAACTAGGTTTTATTGATGGCGTGTTTGACACCACGCACGACCTCTTAGCCGAGCTTAATCTAGCCGCTGCCGAGGTGCGCTCTGTGCCTAAAGCCCCGGCCGAGCTCTTGGCGCGCTTCCTCACTCAGCCCGTGGTCGCAACTCTTTTGCTTGGGATTGGCATGGCTGCCCTTGCCATCGCCATGTCCACCGGGGAATTTGTGTTGACGGGTGGCATAGGACTGCTTGCTTTCGCACTGTTCTTCGGTGGACATATCTTCGCGGGCCTTGCGGGGAGGGAGGTTATTGTGATATTTGTTGCCGGTTTAATCTTGTTGGCCATTGAAGCGCTTGTCCCGAGCTTTGGCATTATTGGCCTAAGTGGAACTGCAGCTGTGTTCACCGCAGTAACGTGGTCAGCGCTGGACACAGGTCAGGGCATTCGGATGGTGCTTGTGGCGCTAGGTGTAGCCGTGGTGCTGTTCTTGTTTGGCAGGCGTTTGATTCGGCACTCCTCGGTGTGGTCGCAGATTGTACTTAAATATGCCGAAACCAAAGACCGGGGATACATTGCTCCGAGTGATGAGGCCAGCCTAGTTGGTTGCATTGGCGTCGCTCTTACCACCCTTCGCCCAGCCGGCATTGCCGAAATCGAGGGCAAGCGCATGGATGTAGTAAGTGACGGCGCTTTTATTGCGCAAGGTGTACCTGTTGTCGTCGTCAAAGCTGAAGGCACCCGCATTGTAGTACGCCCAAAAGACAAATAAGGGAGGTTAAAAAATGCAGTTCATTCCCGAAAGTCTGTTTCTCATTGCGCTAATCTTCTTCGGTGTCTCCATTTTCTTAAGCTTTGTGCCGCTTGGTTTGTGGATTTCTGCTCTCGCTGCCGGGGTGCCGATTGGCATAGTAACCCTGATTGGGATGCGTCTGCGGCGCGTACCCCCCGCGCGTATCGTCAATGCGCTGATCAAATCTAACAAAGCGGGTTTGGGACTTGATATCAACAAACTCGAAGCGCATTTCTTAGCGGGTGGAAATGTGGACCGCGTTGTTAACGCGCTCATTGCAGCGCAGCGAGCCGGAATTGACATCGGGTTTGAACGCACGGCGGCGATTGACCTTGCGGGACGTGACGTGCTGCAGGCTGTGCAGATGAGCGTCACCCCTAAGGTTATTGAGACCCCCGTGGTCAGCGCGGTGGCTAAAAACGGCATCGAGGTCAAAGCTAAGGCACGCGTTACGGTACGCGCCAACCTCAGCCGTTTGGTGGGTGGGGCCGGCGAAGAGACGATCATTGCCCGTGTCGGCGAAGGCATTGTCACGACCATCGGTTCAGCCGAAACACACAAAGAGGTGCTCGAGAACCCAGACAAGATTTCACGCACCGTGCTTAACAAGGGGCTTGATTCCGGTACCGCCTACGAGATATTGTCCATCGACATTGCCGATGTCGACGTCGGCAAAAACATCGGTGCCCAGCTTCAAACCGACCAGGCCGAAGCGGACAAGCGCATTGCCCAGGCTAAGGCGGAAGAGCGTCGCGCTATGGCGGTGGCTCGCGAACAGGAAATGATTGCCGAAGTGCAAGAAATGCGCGCTAAAGTTGTGGCTGCCGAAGCAGAAGTGCCCCTAGCGATGGCTGATGCACTTAGGTCAGGCAGACTTGGGGTGTTGGATTATCTTAACATGCAAAATATCAAGTCGGACACAGAGATGCGCCAGGCCATCGGCAAATCTGAGAGCCCAAAGAGTGGCGACACGACCAAAGGCTAAAGAAACGGTAAGGAGTACATTGCAATGGGAATGAAGCCCGAATACTTTCCCAAGGGTTATGGACCCACTCGACCTAGGCGAGTGCAGCCGGCACTCGCCCCGCAGGCAGAAGCTTCCCCAAATACGCCTCTGTATCAGCTTGGACTTCCGTTCGTGCCAACAGCACCTTCAGACCCGCTTTTGTCGCCCACCTCTAGGTCGTCGCCACCCGTTATCGCCATCGATAGGGAGGCCGCGCGCTTAGGCGTCATCTGGTCAGAAATCCTCGGCGCCCCCCGCGCCCGCCGCCCCTGGACGAAGCAGTAGAAGCAGGAAGCAGTAGGGACGGAGCCTTTTGC
>QLUB01000090.1 GCA_018725205.1 candidate division NPL-UPA2 bacterium | reverse complement strand
GCAGGTTACGCGCTAGGCTCAAGGCTTAAGGCTACCCCTTGACATTGGAGGTAGCCTTTTGCTTGCCTGCCGAGCCACAATGCCTAGCAGCGTAAAAGCAACTACCGCAGTTATTGCTATACGTAGAGCTGCAGCGGCAAAGAAAGCTTCCGGAAACATATTGATTAGATTCTCGGTGGCCGGGTCTAACAGCCACAAGTCGTTGTCGAAAGATATGAGGTGGAACCAGGTGAAGTAGCGGGGGAAATCTAACACGGCTAAGCCGGTTAGCCCTAATAGCCCGAGGACAATAGCAGCCGTTGTAGCGACGTAGGCACTCAACACGCGCTTTAAGCTCCGGGTGCGGTATGCTGCAAAACTTAGACTAAGTGCCGCGATTAGAGCTATATTGCGTATACGCCAACTCAAGGCATATAGCACTCGCACATCAACCAAATGCAGCAATTCTCGCTCGCCATACAAGGGGCCCATACGCCCACGTACAGTTGTCTCCACGTTTGGCGTGTCCCGGCGTCCGGCAAGGTAATCGAGTAGTGCTGTAGTATATCCCATCAGTGTAGGCATATCTACCTGCAAACTTTCAGGTACCGCTAGCCACTCGTATTTACTCTCATAAAAGTCCAGGTCAAACGTCACCCAGTGTAGCGCAAGTGTCAAGCACAACAAGAAAACGCTTGCCGCCAGAAACACACCCTTAGCCGCTGTTAAGGCTCGCAACATAAATCCCCCCTCAAAAGAATGCCTCACTTAACTTCGCTAAATACAAGCGTTCTTCCTGCGTCCTTGTCCATGCCGCGGCGGTTGACAAGTGAGGCCTCTACAAGCGTATAATGAGACAAGCACGATACGCAAATCGAGCAAAGGCTGGTGGCGCATGCAGTCTGTGGTACAAGGACTTGTCCTTGGAGTTATTATTATTTTACCCGGCATGAGCGGGGGCACAGTGTTCTTAATGATGGGCCTCTACGAGAATCTTGTAGCCGACCTAGTGCGCTTACGTCTTAAGCGTTACCTGCCTCTTCTAGCTGGCATGCTGGTTGGCATTTTTGTCAGCGGAGTTATTTTTGCTAGGGTCTTTATGCTATACCGTGACATTACAGTTACCGTTCTGCTAGGCTCGCTTTTGGCATCCGTCCGCTCAGTCTTGGCTACCTGCCCGACGCTCTCTTGGAAGCGCGTGCTTTGCCTGTGTGTAGGCCTAGTGGCGGGGCTGCTGCTGGGCGTAGAGCCACTAGATATTAGGCAGGCGACTGGTGCAATCAGCCCCATAATGCTAATCGTCGGGGGTGCCCTTGGAACCGCCGCCATGGTGCTTCCCGGTGTCCCCGGCAGCTCAGTCCTAATCATTATGGGCATTTATGATTCATTGCTTTACGCGCTGAGCGTCCTAGCTGTTGTGCCGCTCCTGTGGTTCTTGGTAGGCAGCGTAATGGGCTTATTTTTGCTGGCGCATGTTCTGGATAGGCTCTATGCTCGCTATCACGACTTAATATCGTATTTTTTTGCCGGGCTTATCGTTGGCTCGTCTCGCGCCCTGTTGCCTAACACATACAGCTACGTGCTAGTGCCGTTCTTCTTACTCGGTTTCGCCTTGGTTTGGTGGTGGAGCGGCAGGAGAGGACAAACCACAGCGGGAGGAGAAACCACTTGATCACCAACTACCTTTTCGTCGCTTTGCTAACTGCAATGTGGCTGGCAGCATTTGTCTATCCCTTCAAGAGGAAGCCGCGGCGGAACGTCCTGCGTTTGCTCACCTTCCTTCGCTACGCATCACTGTGGTGGGTGCTCGGCATGTCGTATCGGTTCCTAGGTTTCCTGGTTCCAGACTTTATTCTGCCTAATACCGTAGACTGGCTCCTTTCCTACACCATCGCCTTGCCAAGCCGGTTAGGCGAGGGTGTGGAACACGTGCGCACCTCAGCCCTTGGCACACAGTTTGACTTAGCGCTGGCGATGATTTTCGCTCTCGGGTGGAGCTTCCTCGGTAGCTCACTTATTTTAGCCCTTAAGGGTTCACTTAAAAAAAGACTCACGCGTCAGCGCACCAGACAAACGGCAATGGAGAGTGGTAATAATGTGGGTTAACGCAGCATTAGTACAGATTGACATTGTCCTAGGCAACAAGAAAGCCAACATGCAACGCATAAAGACGCTTATGGCAAGCCTCTTTAACCGGCAGATTATCCTCTTGCCTGAGCTGTGGAACACAGGCTATGACTTGACCCACAAGCAGGAACTCGCGGAAGACCTTGCGGGGGAAAGTGTTGGCTTTATGATAGAGCTCGCGCGCGAGAAGTCGGCTTTTGTGGGGGGCTCGATCTTGCGCAGGCACGAATCCCAAGTGTTTAATACCTTCGTCCTTGTAAACGCAAAGGGCGTAGTGGCTACCTACGATAAGGTGCATCTGTTTAAACTTATGCAAGAGGACATCTACTTGAAGCAAGGCCAGACGCTTACGACTGCAGACCTCGGCTTTGCCCAGGCCGGGCTGTCCATTTGCTACGACCTGCGCTTCCCGGAGATGTTTCGGCACTACACTGACCAGAACGCCCACATCATTTTGCTGGTGGCGCAGTGGCCCACCGCTCGCCACGAGCACTGGTTAACACTTGTACGAGCCCGCGCGATAGAGAACCAGTGTTTCGTCTTGGCCTGTAACCGCGTCGGCGGGGCAACACACAATGAGTTCAACGGCGGTTCCATGGCCGTTGACCCTTGGGGAGTAATCTTAGCCGAAGGAAATCGAGAGGAGGGAGTCGTGACTGCGGAAATGAACCTTGGTCACATCAAGGTTGCGCGCACTCGCTTCCCTGTTCTGCTTGACCGGAGGAAGGATCTGTACTAGCGTAACGCGTGGCCGCAGCAAGGAGACGCTCCGTGATGGCCGTGCGCAGCTCGGGTGGGCTGATGACCAGAGCGCAATCCGCATAGGTGAGTACCCAGCGCATAATCTCCTCTAATCCGTCGACATCAGCGGAGAAAAGCAGCGTTCCATCCGGCTCAAAGGTGATTTTTTGCGTGGGATGCCAAGTTGTTTCCGCCACAAGCCGCGATGCGGGAGGAAAGAACTTGACGGTGACTTTCTTTCGTTCCCCGCGCATCATACCCCATGCGCACCCCAAATAGCCGTTAAGGCTGAAATTTGGCGGGCGCACAAAAGTGCGATCCTCGCGCTCTAACGTTCTAATCCGGTCCACACGGAAAGTGCGCACTTCTTTGCGCCAGTGGCAATAACCTACGAGGTACCAGGCCCCTCCTTGGTAAAACAAGTGGTAGGGGTCTAATTGTCTGTTCTGCTCACTGTCGCGGTGGAGAGCGTAATAAGTGATGAGGATGCCGACCCTGTCGGCGATGGCGAGGGTTAAGCGTTCCAGCACATCTGTCAATCGCTCGTAGTCCGCCAATTGCACGGCGATGACCGAAACATCAGGCATAGTGCCTCGCACTTCGTTCCATTGTTCCACGCTCAGTGAGTGCTTCACCTTCTCCATGGCAGTTGACAGATGGTCGCCATACGGCAGAAGGTTATGTTCAGCCACGACGCAGGCTGCCATGAGCAGCGCGCGATACTCTTCGCTTGTCAACAGCTTAGACATTTCAGGCGGGCTTAGCCTAAAGCCGCCAAGGCTGCCCGGGCAGGCCTCGACACCTACTCCCTGCCGCTTGAGTGTCTCCATGTAACGATACACAGTACGGCGGCTGCTGCCAAAGCTAGTGGCTAGCTCTTGTGCGGTGATGCGGCCCTGTTGTGACAGAACATCCATAATGCGAGCTAGGCGTTCTCTTTTCTTGCTCCCCATTTCTACTCCTCCTTGTGCTGCAAGCATATGGCTAGGTGCGCTGTAAACGGAGGGTGTTAAGCGTAGTTTGCACCAACACGCATGTCCCTACAGCGAGCGAACTCTCGTCGAAGTCAAACTTGCCGTTATGGATTGGTACATCGGGCGACAGAGGCCCGTGGCACCCGAGCCAGAACATTGCCCCTTTAGCATGGTTCAGGAAGTAAGCAAAGTCTTCCCCGCCCATAGACGGCCTAGTCAACTCTACTAACGCCTCCTCCCCGAGCACTTCTGCCACAGCTTTGCTTACTGCCTCCACGGCATGAGGCTCGTTATACAGAGTGGGATATCCGTATTCGTAGTTGATTTGCGCTTCTGCTCCCCACGCTTCAGCCACAGCTTGCGCTATGCAGGTAATGCGGTTAGGCATTGTGCTACGCAGGGCCTCGTTCTGCGTCCGCACTGTGCCGTCAAGTTCTGCGTAAGGCGCGATAACATTGTAGCGCTGCCCGGCATGGAAACTGCCGATCGTTAAGACAAAGGGTTCCAATGGGTCTACTTGGCGACTGGCAATAGTCTGGAGTGCCGCCACGACGTGACTGGCAACCACAACCGCATCAATGGCCTGGTGCGGTGCCGCGCCGTGCCCACCCTTCCCTTGAATGCGAATGCGTACCCGGTCGGAAGCTGACATTAGCGCGCCCGCTTTAATCCCTATCTTACCTAGCGGCAGTTCAGGCCAGAGATGCAGGGCAAACACATAGTCTACTTTCGGATCTTGCATTGCACCTGCGTCAATCATATCCAGCGCTCCGCCTCGAGGTGCACACTCCTCTGCAGGTTGGAAGAAGAACTTAACGGTCCCGGCAAAGGACTGACGGCGCTCCGACAGCACTTTCGCTACTCCCAGCAGTATCGCTGTGTGGCCATCGTGTCCGCAGGCGTGCATCTTGCCTTGGTTACGCGAGGCAAAGGGTAAGCCTGTTTCTTCAGTCACCGACAAGGCGTCCATATCGGCGCGGAGTGCCACGCATAGACCCTCCCCCGCGCCCTCTCCCCTGAGCCAAGCCACAACGCCTGTGCCGCCGACTCCTTCCTCTACCTGAAGCCCAAAGCTCTTCAGCAGTCGCACGACGAAAGCGGCCGTTTCTACCTCTTCATACCCAAGCTCAGGATGAGCATGTAGGTGCCTCCGCCAGGAAACAATCTTTTGTTCGCTCGCCTGCACGGCCGTCCGTACTTCCAGAGTGCGCATTCCATCATTCTCCTCACCGTAAAATCACGAAAGACCCCGCTACGTGGTCGTAGAACGGGGTCTTACTACTCTAGCGACCAACTAGCTGGTCACTCTATTCTCGTCGGAGTGTAAATTTCCCTGCAACGCTTCGCTACTTTACCTGCACGTACAGAGGCTTACCGTTCTCGTAGTAGTGGCGCCTGATCAAGGGACGGAAGGCTACGTCTACGCTAGCCACGCCTAGCGCCTGCAGACGGCCCGTAATTATCTCTGCTGTGCGGTCAAAGACCTCTGCTCCGCGGTCAAAGCAGTGAACTTCCACGTAGGGGAACCCCTCTCTCATCACACCGTCATACACATAAGTCGTGGCAATATGTTCTAGAACAAAATGCTCCCGTGCGACGTTCATCAGAGCGGCTAGTTCATCAACCAGTGCCTCACTTACCTCCGTGACCACGGGTAGCGGAAGGGCATAGAACTGCAATCTAGGCAAGACAACCTCCTCCTTTTTCTGCCGGATGGCTCTGTTTGGCACTTTCGCCGCACTCCTTACATGAACCGCTGCACCCCGTAAGTTTCACCACTAAGCACAGGCACCTCGGGCAGCGCAGGCTCGCAGGTGGCACCGGTGCCTTACACCGCGGGCATGTTTCTTGACAAGTCACCTAAATCACCAGCTTAGCGACAAGGCCGCCGACGAGGAACGCTACGGTAAATGAGCTCGCCCAGAGAATAAGGCCCTCCTTAATGTTGCGCTCCTTAAACATAACTAGCACAGCGGCAATGCAGGGGACAAAGAGAGTGATAGTAACCATGGCCACGAGGGTCTGCGCGGCCGTCAAACTCATGTCTGTTAGACCTGCAGCCCCAAAGTCGCGGCGGATTATGCCCATGATAAAGGCGGCAGCCGCCTCCTTAGGTAATTCCAGCCAACCTGCTGTCAGCGGGGCAAGTAGATTCTCCAATGAAGTTAGGACCCCGGTGAGCTGCATGCCGGTGATCAGCAGCGCGCCCAAGGCAAACATGGGTGTAGCTTCCCGCAAAAACAAGTAGGACTTGTTCAGAGTCTTCTTCATGATGTTGTGCAGGCGGGGCAAGCGCAGCGGCGGCAAGTCGATAAGTAGGTCCGAGGACTTGCCGGGGAGCAGCTTGTTCAGGAAGAAACCAATGACGACAAAGACCGCGAAGATCGTGGCCATATAAATGGCTACATACTGCCCGCCCAAAGGGGCAATCAGCCCCACAATCACCCCAAGCTGCGCAGAGCAAGGAATAGTAATGGCCAGCAAAGCAACGGCAATCAGCCGTTCCCGCGATGTGCCAAGTAGGCGAGTAGTGATGGCAGCCATGGTCACACACCCAAACCCAAGAATAAGGGGAATGACAGCTCTGCCGTTTAGCCCGACGGAAGTCAGAGCGCGGTCCAAGAGCGCCGCAATGCGCGGTAGATACCCGGAGTCCTCAAGTATAGCCAAGAGAAGATAAAAGCCAACCACTAAGGGAAGAAGAAGTCCCAGTACATAGGTCATAGTCATGGTCAACAGGCCGAACTCACCTACGAGGAGCGCGTGTAAGGCAGTCCCTTCACTAAAGAATCGAGCGATAAACCCCCGCACTGCGGGTTCATATATCCCTAGCATGATGGTTTCTTCAGTTACGCCTACCACTGTGCCCGCGACAAACACGCCAATAATATGGAACATAGCGTAAAGTGTGGCTGCGAGCATCGGAATCCCGGTGATGGGCCTTAGCATAAGCAGTCCCAAAGTCTTAGAAAAACTAGAGCCCACCGTGCTCTCTTTAACGACGGCGCGGACAATCTCGTTCACTCGCTCCCGGCGCGCGAGGTATATTCTCTCTCTGCTGCCAAGGGGCCTTAAGCCGTGCCGCTCGGCCACGTCTTGATCATCTTCAAGATACAGCAGCGCCTCGCCTCTGGTTTTTAAACGCTCCATAAGGCGTGTTATGTCAGGCTCTAAATACTTGCCGGCGTTGCCCGCCTGTGGCTGTGCCAACGCTAGTTTCAGTTCCTTTAGACCTTTGTTCTCAACCGCTACCGTACCCACCACAGCCACGCCAAGCTGTTTGGACAACAATGCTAGGTCTACAATTATGCCGTGCGCCTTGGCCTCATCGAGCATATTTACGGCAACGACTACGGGCAGTCCCAAGTCTATGCACTGCAACGTCAGGAAAAGATCGCGCTCAAGGTGGGTAGCGTTTACCACATTGATAATAGTGTCCGCAGTGAGGCAGACGTCGCGAGTCACTTTCTCTTCGTCGTTGAAGGCGGAGATGCCGTAGACACCTGGGGTATCGACAAGTAGATAATCCCCCATGCGCGCTTGCGTCACTTCCACGGTTGTGCCGGGAAAGTTCGACACATCCACATAGAGGCCAGTCAGCGCGTTGAAGAGGGCTGACTTGCCACAGTTAGGATTCCCGACTAGGACTACGCGTTTCGGGCGCTTGGTTGATGTATGCGCTAGGCTCTGCTTCTCGTTCTTACGCATGTTTTTTTCCCTTTGCAGGGCGTTCAACCTCGATTT
>QLUB01000009.1 GCA_018725205.1 candidate division NPL-UPA2 bacterium | reverse complement strand
GGAGATGCCTGTGTCTTCGCTGCCAACGATTAGCGCTAAGGGCCAGGTCAACTTAACATCATATACGACCTTGCCGCTAGCCTCTGCACCTATAACGGTAAATCCTGCATCTTTAAGGCGCGCGACATGCTGCGCTAGGTTCGCCACGCGCGCTACCGGCAGATGCATTACCGCGCCTGCCGAGGCTTTAGCTACAGCCGTCGAGAGAGCCGCACTGCGCCGCTTAGGGATGATCACTCCCTGCGCCCCCGCGGCTAAGGCGCTGCGCAAAATCGCCCCCAAATTTTGCGGGTCTTCGATGTGGTCTAACATCACAAGCAAAGGGCGCGGCTCAGCTAAGGCTTTCGCCACGAGGTCTTCGAATTCTACATAGGACTCAACGGCCATGTCGGCTACCACACCTTGATGCGGCCTGCCTTCGCACATCTTGTCCAGAATCCCCTTTTCCGCTTCGACTATGACCACACCCTGCTGCCGCGCGAGTTCAAAAATCTGCCTAATTCCACCTCCGGCCTGCTTCTGCACAAACAACTTATTGATGGGTGCCTTCGCCCGTAGAGCCTCAAGCACAGGGTTACGACCTTCGACTTGGTTCATGTTGACCTCCGTCTAGTTCAGATTTGCTGTAGGGTGTGCCGCAGCTCATTTCGCCTTCACCACAGCCCCGCGCACTCAGGCAGTCTGCCCCGGCTTGGCCAAATACATGCGGCGCGGCAGTTTTAACTAAGCGCAGCATGTCCCATGCTAATGCGCGGATCTCCCATTGCGCCCGCCGGCAACAGCGCAAAGCGAAAAAGTTATAAAGACTCCGAGCATTAAGGGTAGCCACCAATTTCGTAGCACAGGCGTTTGGCAAGACATAGCGCGCGTCTTCCGCAGGCACCTGCGCCAACAAGGACGCGTAGGAGCGGCGGATAGCCTCCATAGCCTCCAAGAACAGAGCCTTAGCTTCCGGGGAATCAGCAATAGCGGGGGGAGTGACAAACAGAAAGTCCTCCATGCGCACATAGCGCTGCGATTGCTGGGAGTACGAGGCTATGCGATGGCGCACTAATTGGTGCGACAGCGCGCGACTTACGCCTTCAATCCCAAACGTAAAGCTGACATGCTCAAGCGGCGACTCGTGCCCGAGCGACAGGAGTTTAGCGACCATCGCCGCTCCCTTATCGCCGTGCAAGCGTCTCTGTATGGTGGCGATGTCCGCATCCGAATAGCACAACCGCGCAGCAGCCGCGACTATCTTGTCAGGCTCCGGTGTGTGCGTAAGCAGCGTTACACGCATGTGTCCCCCTCCTTAAGCAGGCGTATCGCACGGATAATCTCTAGTGCCCGCTCCTCCTCCTTAGCGAGGTAGAGGTAGCCAATTAGGCTTTCGATGCCTGTGCTATGTCTATACTCAGTGACGCTTGCGCTCTTAGGCACGTGGCCGCTCCTGATATTCCGCCCACGCCGTAAGATGTCTTTCTCCTTTTCGGTAAGTAGCTCCGATATGGCGTGAGCTGCCTTAGCTTGAAAAGACGCCCGCACAAAGTGAGCGGTTTCCTGGTGCACTGCACTCATGCGCTTTGGACCTTCGCAGAGCGTCAAAACGCGCATCGCTAACTCGTAATACGCATCGCCAATGTAGGCCCAGGCTGCGGGAGAAAAGTCGTCCGGCGACAGCACCCTCACTTGTACTTCCACCTGACGCCCTGCGGCGTATCCAGAAGCACAATCCCTAGCTGTGCGAGCTCTACGCGAATGTTATCCGCAGTCCAATAGTCACGCGCAAAGCGCGCCTCCTCCCGCCTAGCGATAAGCGCCTCTATCTCTTCGTCAAGACTCCTGTCGACTGTAAGTTCTACTCCCAGCACACCCGCGAGTCTTTGCATCAAACTTAAGGCCAGCTCGGCGTTAGCTATCCCTTTGTGCGCTAGGCCAGTATTGGCATCCCGAGCGAGCTCAAACAGCACGCCCCACGCTTCTGCAGTGTTAAAGTCATCGGCGAGCGCCCCTTTAAAGCGCGCCTCGTATTGGTCAAGGTTTAACATCTCGCCTGCCGCCTGTGGCGCGTTGTGCGCCGACAGCACATGCTCTAATGCGCCGCAGGTATTCCTAAGGCGATTGAGAGCGACAGTAGCGCTGTCTAAGGATGTAGCGTCAAAGGACAGCGGTTTACGGTAATGGGCGCTTTGCAGGAAGAACCGTACAATGTTGCCGGCGTAGCGTTTCAGGATATCGCTTAGTATAAAGAAGTTCCCTTGTGACTTAGACATTTTTTCATCATTGACATTGAGGAAAGCACCGTGCACCCAGTAGCGCGCAAAGGGCTCTCCCGAGCATAGCGCCTCACTTTGTGCCAGTTCGTTTTCATGGTGAGGAAACTGAAGGTCCATACCCCCCGCATGGATGTCTATATACCCCCCGAGCTCAGCGCGCACCATGGCCGAGCATTCAATATGCCACCCTGGCCTACCGTTCCCCCATGGGCTTTGCCAGTAAGGCTCGCCGGCCTTAGCGGCCTTCCAGAGCGCAAAGTCAGCGGGATAGCGCTTCAGCTCGCCTGCCTCAACGCGACTACCCATTACTAAGTCGTCAAGTTTCTGTCCGCTCAATTGGCCGTATGCCGGGAACTTCTGCACATCGTAGAACACGTCACCGCCGCTCACGTAGGCAAACCCATGGGCAATAAGGTCTTCGATAAAGGCAATGATCTCACCGATGTGTTCGGTGACCCGCGGATGCTTGTCCGCAGGCAGAATACCAAGTGCTTTGGCATCCTCAAAGTAGTTCTTTATCTCCTGTTCCACTAACTCATCGACAGTGATGTTGAGCTCCGCAGCTCGAACGATTATTTTGTCGTCAACGTCAGTAAAATTCTGTACGTACGTCACGTCGTAACCAAGGAAACTCAGGATACGCCGAATCGTATCCCCCAAAACAAAAGTTCTTGCGTTCCCGAGGTGAATGCGATTGTACACGGTAGGCCCGCACAGATACATGCTCACCTTCCCCGGTAGGCGCGGCACAAAAAGCTCTTTCTCCCGTTTAAGCGTATTGTAAATTTGAAGCTGCACTGCTAGGCCTCCTTAAGTCTGACTGTGGCGGCGGCATAGCACACGGCTCCTTCACCTGACCCCACATAGCCCAACCCTTCGTTTGTTGTAGCTTTAATGTTGATTTGATTCGCCTCGAGCCCGAGCGCCCCCGCGATGTTACTGCGCATCTCCTCGCGATACGGTCCGATTTTGGGTGCTTCAAGCAGCAGAGTGACATCAACATATATAGGTTGTACTTGGCGGGCCTTAAGCAATACCGCTACTCCCCGCAAAAGTTCAAGGCTATCCGCATCGAGATAGCGCTCGTCGCTATCTGGGAAGTGCTGCCCAATATCGCCTAATCCCGCTGCCCCAAGCAATGCATCCATAACTGCGTGCGTGACGACATCGGCGTCTGAATGTCCAAGCAGTCCCAAGCTGGAGGGGATCTCCACACCCCCGAGAACCAGCCTCCTGCCCGGAACCAAACGGTGTACATCCATACCCATGCCCATCCGCGTAACACTCGATGTAGAGAAACGCGCTAGGTCACTTGGCGTAGTCAGCTTCACGTTCGCCGGCTCCCCCTCCACTACCACAACATGGTGCCCCCCGCTAAAGACCAATGCAGCATCGTCCGTAGCGGTAATTCCTGTAGCCTGCGCTTCCCTGTGCGCCCGTAAGATCAGCTCGCGCCGAAACCCCTGCGGGGTCTGCACTGCCACCAGCTCGTCCCGCGCTAAGACTTTAGTTAAGTGCCCGGCGCCGGCCTCGTAGACGGTGTCGGTCAAGGGAACGCCGGGGAAACAGGCACCACACTCGCGCGTAGCAGCGAGTACGCGGGCAATCAGCGCGGGCGTTACAAACGGCCGAGCCCCGTCGTGGATAAGGACAAATTCTGTAGTTTGTGGCACTGCGGCAAGTCCTGCGTAGACCGACGCTTGGCGCGTAGACCCACCTGTGACCAGCGTAACCGGCACTGGGCAAACAAGCCCCCTAAACAGCGTTTCACTTCCTGCCGGCACAACAAGGTAGATATCCGGCAAGCCTGCTTGGACAAAAGCCTCTGTCGTCCTTTGGATTACCGCCTTGCCGTCGCGATGCAAAGCGAGCTTGTTGCCAAGCGCCCCCATGCGTGTACTGCTCCCGGCGGCCGTGATAACTACCGCTGTATCCATAAGGCGCTACCGCAACTTGGCAAAAATCATGCGCCCGGCCGAAGTCTGCAGCACCGACGTGACAATAACCGCTATCGTGTCCCCGATGTGCTTCCTCCCTTGTTCCACCACAATCATCGTGCCGTCATCAAGGTAGGCCACGCCTTGCCCAAACTCTTTCCCTTCACGCATCACTTGTATGCTCATCTCCTCACCTGGGAGAACAACTGGTTTTAAGGCGTTGGCTAATTCATTGATGTTGAGCACACTGACGCCTTGCACCTCGCACACCTTGTTTAGGTTATAGTCATTAGTGATTATCTTGGCCTTAAGATCCTGCGCTAGGCGCACTAATTTACTGTCTACCTCGCTCTGGTCGTCATAATCCTGGCGGATAATCTCTACCTTTGCTCCACTTTCCTTCTGAATGCTGTTTAAGACATCCAGACCCCTGCGACCGCGGTTGCGACGAAGCACATCGGCGCTGTCGGCAATGTGGCGCAGTTCTTCCAGCACAAATGAGGGCACGAACAGCGTCCCCTCGAGGAACCCGGTGCGAACAATATCGAGGATGCGCCCATCAATAATCACGCTGGTATCTAAAACTTTGGGTATGCCGCCCTCACTCGACACCGTGGCGCTACGGCGCTGCCCAGGCAAGAGCAGCGCGGCAATTTCATCACTCTTGGTGACGGCAATGCGCAAGCCAAGATAGCCTAGTAAAACGTACGCCGCAATCTTAAGGTACCCTCCCACGAGTGGGATAATGTCTAGCGGGCGAGACAGCAAAGTCGCCACAATTAGGCCCACCGTGAGCCCAACTGCCCCCATAACCATGTCTCGCACAGGGATGCGCTGCACGTAATTCTCGGCGATATCGGCAAGACGCAGACAGATGCCCATCAACCAGGGGGAAATAAAAAAGAAAATGAGTCCTCCAAGTAAAGCCCCCATCACGTTGACGCTAACTGCCAGCAGGCCGGTAAATTCCTGTCCAGATAATTGCCCTGCGAACGGCAAGAGCGCGGATACGAGGCTATACGCGGACAAAGCCCCGGCTAGGACTATTGTCGCGCGCGCGATCTTCCTCCCCATAGGTAACACTCCCTTTCTAACTTAGTTAAATACAGTACTACAAATATAGCACATCCCCAAAAAAGCTCGGTGAGTCTAGACTCAGGAGCAGGCATTGTGTACTAAGTGCTGCGCAGCCTCCTCGCTGACGTTTTCCACTAAAATAAGCTCACTCACTAGAATCTGCCGCGCCGTCTCGAGCATGCGCTTCTCGCCTGTCGATAAGCCCTTGTTCTTTTCGCGCGTGCAGAGTGTGCTGACCACCTCAGCTACCGCCAAGATACACCCGGTGCGCAGCTTTTCTAGGTTGGCGCGGTAGCGGCGATTCCAGTTGCCCTGTTCCTCGACATGCAGTTGGCGGAGCACAGATAGCACGCGCGGCACCTCACACGGTGCCACTATCTGCCTAAGCCCCATGTGGTCCACGTTGCTCTGTGGAATGTAAACTTTCATTTCCCCAAGCGGAATGCGCATAACGTAGTAGCTTTGCCTGGCCCCCAGTATCTCGCGCACCTCAACCGCTTCAATTACGCCCGCCCCGTGCATGGGGTACACAACCTTATCACCAATACCGAACACTCGCGCCACCCCCTACCCCTAATGTTACCATTGTCTAGGGTAGTAGTCAAGGAATTTAGTATTTTATCATACGACAAAGGCAGGTGTCAACACATAATTTGCCCGCCTGTCGCAGTTGACAAGGCTACCGGGGTGTAAGATAATCTAGCCATACTTAAGAGTTTCATTGAACACTGAAATTCAGGGATTAGGGGTGACTGGCTTGGGAGAGTTCTGCACAGAGTTTCAGCACACCGTAGGCGAGTACCTAGTGAGGCATCGCAGCATCCTTGACGCCTTGACCAAGTTTCAGGAGTCCTGCGCTAGGGTCAACCGCGCAGTAGCCAAGGCCGCCACGACCTGCGGATGCATCGAAATCGACGTGAGCAAGCAGAAAATGCCGGAGAGCTTGCTTCTCCAAGACTTTATGCGAACTTCAAGCACGCATATCGACGGCGAGCTGTGCGAACACTGCAAGGATGTCGTAGAAGCCGAGCTTGGCAACAACCTCTTCTATCTCGCGGCTATCTGTCAGCTCCTAGGATTCGAGCTCAATGATATTGTCACCAAGGAACGCGAACGCGTCTCGGCACTGGGATTTTTCAAAATGGGGTAGGCGAAAAGCCTACCCCTTACGCTTTTCGCTGCGCGCAGCGCGCTTACTCAGGGCCGCAGCCTTCCTGTGCGTATACTTCACGCGCCAAGCGTGGGGGAGTCTCCGCCACAACATCCCGTGCCATCCTAAGCCCATGAGTGCATAGAGCACGAGCGGGATAAACACAAAGCGTCTGGCAAACCACAAGAGGAGCACCGTCAGTACTACAAAGGCGACCAATAGCCCGGCACTGCGGGGCAGGCTAACGGTCTTAAAGTCCGGGTAAGGCACGCGACTGACCATCAACAAGGCTAGCACCAAGAACATGAGCGGCACAACGAACGGCGGCAACACCTGATAATACAGCGTAGCCGTTGCGGCAATGCCGCCAGCGGCAGTGATGGGCAAACCTGTGAAATGTCCAAGCCTAGATACGGGTTGCGAGTTAAAGCGAGCCAGTCTGATTGCACCGGCAAAAACAAAGGCTGCGCCGGCAGCGTGAGCAAAATACGAGTCCGGCTGCAGAGAAAGCATCAGCGCAACGGGTGCGGCTCCGAAAGTCACTATGTCCGCCAGTGCGTCAAGCTCTTTGCCAAAGCTACTGGTGACCTCCAAGAGGCGCGCTAGGCGTCCGTCGACTCCATCGAGAAACATCCCCACAATAACCATAAACGAGGCTAGCCGCCACTCCCCCGTCTGACTTAGGTAAATGGCCAACATGCCGAGGTACAAATTGCCTAAGGTAAAGGCCGAAGGGACATATTTCCTAAACCATTGCGCCACGCCTAATCACCCCTATCACCGTTTCTCCCCCTACCACCCGCGCCCCCTGCTTAACCCGCATCTCGGTTTCAGGCGGCATAAAAACCTGCAGGGACGAGCCAAACTTCATAAGGCCGAATTTCTCGCCCCGCTGCAGCTCTTCCCCTACCTTAGCCCAGCATACTACCCTCCGAGCCACTATGCCGACAATCTGCACAAGCAAACACTGCGTCTCGCTGTTCTGCACGACTAGGTAATTGCGTTCGTTAACGGACGGAGCGTCGGCCAGATATGCCGGCCTAAACTTACCCTGCCTATGCTCTACTGCTTTAACTCGTCCCCTAATGGGTGAACGATTGACATGTACGTCTAGGGGGCTTAAGAAGATCGTTACCATCTGTGCCGAACCGCGGAAAAGATAAGGTTCGTGTACAACATCCACCACTGTGACTCGTCCGTCAGCCGGAGCCAGAAAGTCTATTTCTCCCGCAATTTCAGGCGGATGGTCGCGTTTAGGGTCGCGGAAAAAGTAAAGGAGAAAGCCAAGTCCAAACAGCGGCAAGCTGAGGAGCAGCGGGTGGATAGCAAAGAGCGCTATCGCCAGCACCGCTACAATGGCTATGTAAGTACGTCCTTCCGCCAGCAGTAGTTTCAAGCGGCACCTACTCCTTATCTAGTCGGCAGACCTGAGATAGCGCTAGGTTTGATGTCTCAGGTTAAAAACCTGCTCTTCAAGCCTTTCTAAACCGTTCTTAACCGCCCTGGCGCGTACTTCGCCAATGCCTTCAACCTCGTCTAGCTCTTCCACTGAGGCATGCAGAATGCCTTGGAAATCTGTAAACGCCGCGACTAGATTCTTAATCACTGTCTCCGGCAGACGCTGAATCCTGCGCAGCAAGCGATAGCCCGCCGGAGCGATGGCTTGGTCTAGCGCATTGAGGCTGACGCCGTGGCCAAGTATGCGACAGACGTTAATCGGGTCTAGCATATCGTCCAGCGTAATCGCGCCGAGCTGAATCCTGATCTCTTCTATACTGCGGCTATCCCCGCTCTGTCGGTAGTCCTGGATCAGGAGAATCGTTTCTTCTTCTACGTTACGCGTTAGTTCAGTGAGCTGCAACCCAAGCAGCCGACCCTCTGTGCCCATCTCTACAAGGTGACGCCTGACCTCGCTCGCGCCGCGCATTACGAGCTCAGCGCGATGCACCGCCGACACCACATCAAAGACTGTCACTGTATCCTTAAACTCCTGTACGGACAGCTCAGCCAAAATGCGGTCTAGCGCCTGCTTGTACTTTTCCAGCGTACCAATGGCCTGATGGGCCTTAGACGTCAGCTCGGGGAACTCGCGCAATATGTAGCGAATGGATCCACGGTAAAGAGTGATAATGGAACGCCGCTGTGAAATGGCGAGCACAATTTCGCCGGTGTGTTTAGCCGTTCGCTCCGCCGTCCGATGCCTGATCCCGGTCTCAGCCGAGGGGATAGTCGCGTCGGGCACCAGTTCGGCATTAGCGTAAAGAATGCGCTTGGTGTCCTTGTTGAGGATAATTGCTCCGTCCATTTTGGCCAGTTCATATAACGCCGCAGGGGTAAACTCGCAGTCCAAAGCAAACCCGCCGTCTACAATAGCCATCACCTGCGGCGAGTCACCAATGACTATTAGCGCCCCCGTTCGGGCCCTAAGCACATTATCTAGCCCCTCGCGGAGCATGGTGCCGGGTGCAAGTATGCGCAAGGCGCCAATCAGCTTGTCACTATCGGGCATGTTCCCATCCTCCTACAAATTCCATGTGGCGGTAAGCGCTGCCGCTAGTGTTTCCACGGGATGAACCTGTATGCGCGGGAGAGCTAGCAAAGCCGCTTCGGCTGCGTTCCGTTTTGGGATGATGATCCGCTTAAAGCCTAGTTTGGCCGCCTCCGTTATCCGCCCCTCAATGCGGCCTACACCGCGCACTTCACCCGTCAAGCCTACTTCCCCCACCACAGCCAGTTCGCGGTTAACGCGCGTGTTGCGCAGACTAGAGGCTAGGCTAACGGCGACGGCTAAATCAGCCGCAGTATCGATGACGCGTATACCCCCCACCGCATTGACATAGCTGTCCTGAAAGGAAACATCAAGTCCTACGCGTCGCTCTAGTACCGCCAAAATCATCGCCACCCGGTTACTCTCCACGCCGGCGGTAGTGCGCCGCGGTGTGCCATAGCCCGTCGGCGCGAGTAGAGCCTGTATTTCGATCAGCATCGGACGCGTGCCCTCCATGATCGGGGCGACCACTGAGCCGACTACATCTGCGGGACGCTCTGCAAGCAACAGCTCCGACGGATTGTCGACATCTCTTAGGCCATTGCCGCACATCGAAAAGACGCCCACTTCACTTGTCGCCCCAAAGCGGTTTTTGACGCCTCGCAGCAGGCGGAAGCTCATGTGTTTATCCCCTTCAAAGTAGAGCACAGCGTCCACCATATGTTCAAGCAGCTTCGGCCCGGCGATAGCGCCATCTTTGGTCACATGCCCAACGAGGACGACGGCTACGCCAGTTTCTTTAGCTGCCCTAATCATCCGCGCAGCGGATTCCCGCACCTGCCCGATACTGCCCGCCGCTGACGCCAGCTCTGACACGCTCATCGTCTGAATGGAGTCGACCACTAAGACTTCGCCCTGCATTGCTTGCACTTGGTCTAGGAGAGTTGCGACATCTGTTTCGGGAGTGGCGTAGAGTTCGCTGCACTCAGCCTGCAGGCGCTCTGCCCGCATCTTAAGCTGCTCCATGGACTCTTCGCCCGAAGCATAGATGACGCGGCGGCCTGCGGCGGCAATCGCGTTGCCTACTGCCAAAAGCAGCGTCGATTTGCCAATGCCGGGGTCGCCGCCCACCAACACTACCGACCCCGGCACAAGCCCTCCGCCCAAGACACGGTCTAGCTCGCGCGAGCCCGTAGGAATACGGCTAATGTTCTCCGTCCTGACGCTTACCAGCGGTATGGGCTTTGTGTTCTCACGGCGCGGGTGGTGACTAGGCGCAGCTTTAGATACCATCTGCTCCACCATAGAGTTCCACGCGCCGCAGCCTGGGCACTGTCCGCCCCACTTAAGCGTTTCGTGGCCACAGGCCGTGCAGAAAAAACGTATCTTTATGCGCATGGAAACCTCCAAACACCAAACATGGGGACGGTCCTTTTGTGTTACGCCTTGGTGAAGGTGAGTACGTCACCGGAGGCGTCAATTTGCACTTGGTCGCCTTCCTTGAACTCACCCGTCAGCACGCGTTCCGACATCTCGTCTTCAATGCGCCTGACAATGGCTCGCCTGAGTGGCCGCGCTCCAAATAGCGGGTCAAAGCCTTCTTTAGCCAATATCTCTTTCGCGGCCTCAGTTACCGAGATAATTATACCAGACTCAGCTATGCGCTTGGCGAGTTCCTTTAGCATAATCCCCACAATCTGCACAATGTGCGCAGCATCAAGCTGATGAAACACAATCGTGTCATCGACTCGGTTTAGGAACTCCGGACGTACGTTGCGCTTAAGTTCTTCTAAGACGCGGTCGCGCATGGCCTCGTAGTCGCTACCTGCTTGCCGACCCGTCGTGCCAAAGCCTAGCGCTGCTCCTCTACGGATGGTTTCTGCGCCAACATTTGAAGTCATTATGATGATGGTGTTGCGGAAATTAACGGTACGGCCGCGTCCATCAGTTAACCTGCCGTCTTCGAGTACCTGCAGTAGCACGCTAAACACCTCGGGGTGCGCCTTCTCCATTTCGTCAAACAGCACCACTCCATAGGGCTTTCGTCTAACTGCCTCCGTAAGTTGCCCGCCCTCATCGTACCCTACATAGCCCGGCGGTGCCCCGACCAGCCGCGATACCGTATGGCGCTCGCCATACTCCGACATGTCGATGCGGATCACCGCGTTTTCGTCCCCAAAAATAGCCTCGGCTAGGGCCCTAGCCAGCTCTGTCTTCCCTACGCCGGTAGGCCCAAGGAAGAAGAAGGAGCCAATGGGGCGCTTAGGATCCTTAAGTCCTGCCCGCGCGCGGCGAATTGCCCGCGACACCGCGTTCACGGCCTGATCCTGGCCAATAACTCGCCCGTGCAACAGCTCTTCGAGCTTAAGCAAGCGCAAAGACTCATCTTCTTGCAGTCTGCTGACAGGAATGCCCGTCCACATCGCCACGATGTGAGCCATGTCGTCTGGGGTCACCACAGGTTCGCTCTTCAACCGCTCCTTCTCCCATGCTTGCCGTACGCGCTCTAGCTCTTCCTTAAGTTCCTTCTCCCGGTCGCGCAGGGCGGCAGCTCTTTCGTACTCTTGGTTCTTTGCGGCGGCACTTTTTTCTTGCTGCAGGCGCGCTAGCTCCTGCTCGGTGTCTTTAAGGTCGGGGGGGGCAGTAAAGCTCTTGAGCCGCACTCGGCTGCTGCCCTCGTCGATAAGGTCAATGGCCTTATCGGGCAAAAATCTGTCGGGGATATAGCGGTCAGACAACTTAACGGCCGCCGCCAAAGTCTCGTCCGGCAGTTTCACCCTGTGGTGCGCCTCATAGCGATCTCTAAGGCCCTTAAGAATCTGCAGCGCCTCCTCAGTCGTCGGAGGGTCAACCATCACCGGCTGAAATCGCCGCTCTAGCGCTGCATCCCGTTCGACATGCTTGCGGAACTCGTCTAGCGTTGTCGCACCTACACACTGTAGCTCACCGCGCGCCAGTGCCGGCTTTAGTATGTTGCTGGCGTCAATAGCGCCCTCTGCCCCACCTGCGCCAATCAGAGTGTGCATTTCGTCCATAAAGAGCACAATATTGCCCGCCTGCTGGATTTCCTGAATTACTTTCTTTAAGCGCTCCTCGAACTCCCCGCGGTACTTCGTGCCTGCGACTAGCGCTGCCATGTCTAACGCTACAACACGCTTGTTACGGAGCGTCTCCGGCACTTCTCCTTTAACGATGCGCTGGGCTAAACCCTCGACAATCGCTGTTTTCCCTACACCCGGTTCGCCGATTAGCACCGGGTTATTCTTAGTGCGCCGCGAGAGAATCTGCACCACCCGTTCGGTTTCTTTCTCTCGCCCGATAACGGGGTCAAGGCGGCCCTCCACGGCCATGCGGGTGAAATCCCGCCCGTGCTGGTCAAGCGTCGACGTGCCCTTTCCGCCCTCCTGCTTACCGCGCGGTTTGCGACTCTGGGGGGGAGAGCTTTGTTCCGCAGGGGAATCAGTTGCTCCCCCTTTAAAGATCTCCGCAAAGCTGTCTGCGCCCACGCCAAGATTGTGGAGCACCAACGCGGCTACGCCTTCACCTTCGCGCAAAAGCCCCATGAGAATGTGCGGTGCATCGATAGCGGGTAGTCCTTGTTTGCGCGCCTCATCGAAGGCAATTTCCAACACCTTCTTCACTCGCGCCGACACACCCTGCAGCTCCTCGCCTGTGCCCGGGCCGACAATCCCCTCGATTTCCGCCTGTACTCTCTCCATGGTCAGTCCTAGGCTAGCAAGTTCTGACCCGCTATCGCCCGTGAGTGTAGCAACAACCCCTAGTAGCAGATGCTCTGTTCCGATAAGTGTATGCCCGAGCTTACGCGCGTACTCCTCAGCTGTCGCAATAACCTGTTGGGCACCTGGAGTAAGTGGAAACATCATCTTTAGTCCTCCCTGAAATCTAGAGTAAAATCCGTCATCTATTTGACTGGAGTGCATTTTGCAGACGTTCACGCAACAGCTCCGCCCGCTTTACATCGCGCCCAAAAGCGTCTAAGGTTTGGCCGCATTCCGTTTGCAGCACGTGGGGTTTGGCTAAAACCATCAGCTCCGTAAGTACATGCTGCGGCAGCTTAATGAGTCCCGCCGACGCGCCTAGCCTGATATCCGAGAGAAGGCTCATCGCCTCATTGCTGTCTAGCACGCGCGCGCCGAGCATCAGTCCGATCGACCGGTGCACGCGGTCAAGTATGCGCATTCTGTCTTGCGCCAAGATGTTCCGCGTCAGTAAGCGCTCCTGCGTGACTATCTGCTCCACTACGGCCTTGAGATTGCGGATCAATTCCTCCTCAGAAAAACCAAGCGTCACTTGATTGGATATCTGAAACATATGGCCTGCAGCTTGCGTTCCTTCGCCATAAAGCCCACGCGCCATCAGCCCAAGCTGGCCAATAGTCGCAATTACTTTTTCAATTTGACTGGTCATCGCCAACACCGGCAGGTGCAGCATCACCGAAGCACGCAGCCCGGTGCCGACGTTCGTGGGACAAGCCGTAAGATACCCGTATTCCTCGTGAAACGAGAAATTACCTTCGCCGTCTAGCCAGTCATCTACCTGGCTCGCTAAGCGCCAAGCCTCTTCAAGTTGGAGCCCGGCGAGCAAACACTGGATGCGCACGTGGTCCTCTTCGTTCACCATGATCGCGACCGACTGGTCTTCTGTCAGGGCGACTGCCCCCTCATGCTTGTTGGCTAAGTCCGGGCTGATGAGGTGACTCTCCACGAGCGCGAGGCGGTCTACAGGAGGGAGTTCAGCCATAGGAAAGAGGCGAAACTCCGGGAGTCCCTTTTGCTTGCCCGAGGCCTCGACAACCCCGCGAATTCGCGCCACGACTTCTAGAGCTTGTTCAGTCCGCATGGTGCCGGGGAAGGGTAGGCCGGTGAAGTTCCGCGCTAGCCTGACGCGAGTGCTTACCACGCTCGGACTTAAGGGGCCCTCTGATTCTGTCCATTTAGCCCACTTACTCATACCTCACCGCCCCCCTCTTCTGTCTCCAAACGGCGAATGCGGTCCCTGAGCTCTGCGGCCCGCTCATACTGCTCTTGGCCAACTGCATCTTTCAGCTCCTGCCGTAGTTGGATAAGTTGCCGCTTGCGCGTGACTTCCTGAGCCCGCAGGCGCGGTACTTTGCCATTGTGCAGCAGAGTTCCGTGAATGCGCTTTAAGAGGGGTCCTAAGTGCTTGGCAAAGGTTTGGTAGCAGCCCGCACACCCCAACCTTCCCCCCTCCGCGAAGCGGCGATAGTCTGCGCCGCACGCTTGGCACGACTCGCCCTTCTGTTTGCTGGGAGCAGCCGCCTGCTCTAGGTTCATGAAACCCGCCAGCAAACTGCTGATGTTGACTCCGCCGGTGAGGTTGAGAAAATCCATTTCTCCGCTTTGTCGTGCGCACTCCTCACACAAATGCTTCTCTGTGGCGTCCCTGTTTACGACCTGCTTGACGTGCACCGTCGCTCGCCTCTCTCTGCACTGCTCACACAGCATATCTTTCACCTCTCGTTAATCATAAGCGTTCCCAACAGAGCGCGTAGCAGTCTCGCCCGCATCTCGTCCCGTCCCAGAGCGCTAAGCTCTAGCGTCTGCCGATCCACCGCTGCCAACAAGAGTCTTGCTTCACGGTGCGTAACAAGCCCAACACGGTATACAAGCTCTACAAGATGTTCAGCTGTAGTTTGTGACAACGGGAGTCTGCACTGCTCTAGCGCCCGCTCCCACAGCTCGCGCCCGTGCGCGGCGATTTCTGTAATGCGGATGTACCCCCCCCCGCCTCGCCTCGATTCAACGAGGTAGCCGCGCTCGAGCGCAAACCGAGTAGCCAGGCAGTAGTTGATCTGGGATGGCGCACAGGAGAAGCGGGTCGCCAGCTCACTGCGCTGGACTTCAATGCTACCCGTACCGCTTTGGGACAATCGCCACAACAGAAATCGCGCTATATCCTCCACAATGCTTGGCATGACTCACCTCCTATTCCGCATCAATCCACCGCTTATTCGACCTTCCCTGACCTTAATGTTACAATATGCCATATTTCGACTCAAGGGTCCCTACAGCTTATTTCGCGGCGTTTTATCAAGCAGACGCCTTCTGGCGTCTGCTTACGCTTGTTTTCTTACGTATCTACATATTCTACACTAGAAGACTTGGGCTACTACGAATTTCAGGTACTCAGTCTCGGGCGCGGCTAAAAGGACGGGGTGGTCCCCTCCTTGCCCGCGCACCGCCACGACCTTTACTTGGCGATGCGCATCCCGCGCCGCCTCGGCTAACACGCCAAGGAACTCCTCACGCGACAAATGATAAGAACAGCTCGAGGTGATGAGGAAGCCCCCACGACGCGTGAGCTTAAGACCGCGTAAGTTTATCTCCTTATAGCCGCGTCTTGCAGCAGGCACAGCATGCTTGTTCTTCGTGAAGGCGGGTGGGTCTAGCATTACTACGTCATAGGCGTGTCCCGCGTCCGATGCTTCCCTGAGAAAGTCGAAGGCGTTACTCTCCACGGCCTTAATGGTTGACGCAAAGCCGTTGTTCTCGGCGTTTTTTAGCGTACCCAACACAGCCTGCCGAGAAATATCGACGGCTGTGACCTCCTTTGCACCGTACCCTGCGGCATGAACCGCAAACGACCCGGTATGACTAAAGCAGTCTAACACCGCCGTCTCCCCGAGAAACGGTGCAATATAGGCACGGTTCTCTCGTTGATCCAGAAAGTAGCCGGTCTTCTGCCCCTGCCACAGGTCCACAGTCATGGAAAATCCATTCTCCTGTACTGCCACCACCGGATCAAACTCGGCCGTCGCGAACCTCACTTCCAGCGGGAGTCCTTCAAGCTGCCTCACCGGCGCATCATTCCTGAGAATCACGCCGGCGAGGCCAAGCATCGCGCGGGTTTCCTCTACGATTACATCAGTCCACCGCTCCATGCCTAGGGCTAGCACCTGCACACTAGCATAACGGCCGTAGATGTCGACCGTCAGCCCGGGCAGCCCGTCGGCTTCGCCGTACACGAGGCGGTAACAATTGCTGTTTGACCCCACTACCTGCTTGCGTAAAGACCAAGCATCCTCTAGGCGACGCCTGAAGAATCGCACGTTTACTTCCTCGTCAGTACGGCTTAAGAGCCGCACAGCGATCTGACTGCGGTCGCTAATGTATCCTACACCGAGAAACGCGCCGGCGTGGTTAACCACGCGGACAATGTCCGCAGGCCCTGCCTCACCCGCAATCCGCCCAATCTCGCTCTGGAAGATCCACGGGTGCCCGGCTTCCACGCGCAATCTGCGATCACGCCTTAGATAGACTGTTGGGTACAAAGTGGTTACTCCTCAGACTTCTTGGCGTTGGCCTGAACAATAGGTTCGGCGACATTGCTGGGCACTTCCTCGTAATGAGAGAACTCGGTAGTGAAGTAGCCTCTTCCCTGCGTCATAGAGCGCAAGTCGGTCGCATACTTAAACGTTTCGCCAAACGGCGCCTGCGCCTTAACGCGCTGGCACCCGCCGGAAGGCTCCATCCCCATGATGCGCCCGCGTTTCTTGTTAAGGTCCCCGATAATGTCGCCCATATACTCGTCCGGCACTGTGACCTCAATATTGATAATCGGCTCAAGCAGGATGGGCTTACAGGCCATAACTCCCTTCTTGAAGGCCAGCGAGCCGGCAATCTTAAAAGCCATTTCCGAGGAATCCACGGGATGCGACGAACCGTCCACTAGCGTCACGCGCACGTCTACCACGGGGAAACCTGCCAGCACCCCATCATCTAGGGTTTCGCGAATGCCTTTTTCGACTGCGGGGATGAAATTGCGGGGCACAGAGCCCCCAAAAACCTTATCCACAAACTCAAACCCCGTGCCACTAGGCAGTGGCTCTATTTCTATCCACACATGGCCGAACTGGCCTTTGCCGCCGGACTGCTTCTTGTGCTTGCCTTCTACGCGCGTTGCACCGCGAATGGTCTCGCGGTACGGGACACGGGGCGGGGACAGCACAATATCCACGCCAAACTTCTTGGCGATACGGCTGACGATGACGTCAAGATGCAGGTCCCCCATCCCAGAAATTATCGTCTGTCTAGTTTCTAGGTCACGGCGGACAGAGAAAGTGGGGTCCTCTTCCTGTAGGCGCGTCATCGAACTGCCGATTTTCTCTTCGTCGCCTTTAGCTTTTGGTTCAGCAGCTTGCGAGATAACGGGCGAAGGGAAAGCGATGCGGTTGTACCTGATGGGGTTCTCACGGTCGCACAAAGTATCGCCCGTACTGGTAGCAGTGAGCTTAGCCACTGCGCCAATATCCCCCGCCACTAGTTCCGGGGCGGTTTCCTGCGTCTTGCCGCGCACAACAAACAGCTGCCCTACCCGCTCCGCCGTCTCCTTGCTGCTGTTAAACACTGTGGTGTCTGACTTAAAGACGCCCGAGCACACACGGAACAAAGAAAGCTTGCCCACAAAGGGGTCGGCCATGGTCTTAAACACGATTGCCGAGAAAGGTGCCGTGCGGGCTGAGGAACGCGACTCCTCCGCGCCCGACTTTAGAGCTATGCCGCCCATCGCCGGCAGGTCAGCAGGTGAAGGCAAATAGCGCACACACGCGTCTAGGACGGTCTTAACCCCAATGTTCCTAAGCGCAGAACCGCAGAATATCGGGGCGAGCTTACCTGAGACGATGCCAAGCTTAACCCCTTTCACCATCTCTTCGTCCGTGAGCTGCTCCCCGTCAAGGTACTTCATTAACAGCTCATCGTCTGTCTCGGCAATAGCTTCGATGAGCGCACTGCGGTACTCCGCTACTTTGTCCTCTAGCTCCACCGGAACAGGCTTTTCTTCTACTTTGCGACCGTTGTCGCTGTAATAATAGGCCTTTTGCTTAAGGAGGTCGACGATGCCGGCAAACTTGGCTTCTTGCCCAATGGGGATATGTACTGGGGTAGCAGAAGTGCCAAACGTCTGCCTTATCTCTTCCACCACGCGATCAAAGTTCGCATTCTCGCGGTCCATCTTGTTAATGAGAAAGGCGCGGGCCATGTTTCTTTCCCCCGCGTATTCCCACACCTTCTCTGTTCCTACCTCCACACCCGAAACGGCACAGGCAAAAACGAGAGCTACGTCAGCCGCTCGCAGTGCGCCCTTGACTTCGCCCACGAAATCAAAGTAGCCCGGTGTGTCGACGAAATTAACCTTATGCCCTTGCCATACGCAAGGCCCAAGTGAGGTGGCGATAGAGATAGAGCGCTTAATCTCCTCCGGGTCGTGGTCAGACACCGTGTTCCCTTCGTCCACGCGCCCCATGCGGTCGATGGCTTGGCTGCTGTAGAGGGCAGCCTCCAAGAACGAAGTCTTACCTGCCCCCCCATGTCCTACAAGGCAGACGTTACGCAGTTCTTCTGTGGCGTATTGCTTCAAACACAATTCCTCCTCAGTATAGGAGCGTCAGGCCTTAACCTCCGCGCCTTAGTTGCCGCTGTAATTTGGGGCTTCTTTAGTGATGTTGACGGTATGGGGGTGGCTCTCTTTCAAACCGGCACCGGTGATGCGCACAAACTGCGTGTCCGCCTTAAGTTCCGCCACCGTGCGGCAGCCGCAGTAACCCATGCCGGCCCGTAGACCGCCCACCACTTGGTAAATCGTGTCCGCCAGCGGCCCCCGATAAGGCACTCGCCCTTCGATGCCTTCCGGCACCAGCTTATTAGCTTGCTCTTGGAAGTAGCGGTCTTTACTGCCCTTCTCCATAGCCCCGAGGCTCCCCATGCCCCGATAAACTTTGTAGGTTCTGCCTTGGAAAATTTCCGTCTCCCCCGGGCTCTCCTCAGTCCCTGCCAAGAGGTTCCCGAGCATTACCGTATCAGCTCCGGCAGCTAACGCCTTCACTACATCGCCCGAGTACTTAATTCCGCCATCCGCAATAATAGGCACACCCTTCGTTGCTGCCGCGCCGCCACAGTCGAGCACCGCAGTAATCTGCGGCACGCCAACGCCTGCCACAACACGGGTCGTACAAATCGAGCCCGGCCCAATACCTACCTTAACGCCGTCCGCTCCGGCTGCAATTAAGTCAAGCGTAGCCTCGGCCGTAGCCACATTGCCTGCTATTAACCCAATTTCCGGCCATGCCGATTTCACTTCGCGCACCATGTTCAATACGCCCGCGGAGTGCCCGTGCGCCGTGTCAATGACCAATACGTCGACACGCGAGGCGATTAGAGCTTCCACGCGCTCCATATTGCCTAAGCCTACGCCCACTGCTGCCGCTACGCGCAGCCGCCCCAAAGAGTCTTTCGTGGCATGTGGGTACTGCCTCGTCTTCTCGATATCTTTAATTGTGATCAGGCCGCGCAATTGGAAGTTTGCGTCTACTAAAGGCAACTTCTCAATCTTGTACTTCCCCAAGATGGCCTTAGCTTGCTCAGGCGTGGTCCCGACCGGTGCTGTGACCAAATTCTCTTTGGTCATGGCCGCGTCTATTTTGGCATCGAGGTCGACCTCAAACCTGATGTCACGATTTGTAATTATCCCTACGAGTTTCCCGTTCACCACTATGGGCACACCGGAAATGTGATAGCGCTCCATTAGCCGCAAGGCGTCGCGGATCGTGTGTTCCGGCGAAAGGTAAATGGGGTCAGTGATCACGCCGTGCTCAGAGCGTTTGACCCGGTCCACCTCAGAGGCCTGCTGTTCAATGCTCATACTCTTATGAATGACGCCGATACCGCCTTCGCGCGCCATAGCAATCGCCATGCGCGCCTCGGTGACGGTATCCATACCTGCGCTGACCACAGGCACATGAAGCTTGATGCCGCGTGTCAGCCATGTCGAAGTATCTGCCTCCCGCGGTAGCATATCCGACCTACGGGGGAGCAACAATACATCATCAAAGGTTAGCCCTTCTTTGGTAAATCTCAATTCAGCGTTCAGAACGACACCCCCCTAGCAATAGTGGTTTGGTTACTTATCTTACCATGCACGCCCTAGAGTGACAAGCGACCGGCATTAGCGCCTGATTACTACAGGTGCTTCATATTGAACGCCCAAGGTGTCAACCGTTACCTTTTTCATTACCTCGCGTGGCTCAAGGGCTAATCCGTTCTGCGCTTGATCGCTTGGACCATTGACAATACGGTCTACTACCTCCATGCCGGAGATAACGCGACCAAAGGCAGCGTATTGGCGGTCAAATTCTTGACGGTTTCTTTCCGCCTCGAAATTGGCGTGCATAATAAAGAACTGTGACCCTGCGGAATTGTACAGCTGACCGCGCGCCATGGAGATAACGCCGCGCTCATGTTTGAGTGGGTTCCTAACCCCGTTCGCCGCGAATTCCCCCATAATGGCGTAGCCCGGACCGCCTGTCCCGTTGCCATCGGGGCAGCCACCCTGAATCATAAAGCCGGGTATAATCCTGTGGAAGACCAGCCCGTCATAGAACCCATCCCGCACCAGGCTGATGAAATTGTTGACGGTGTTAGGCGCCGCGTCTGGGTCAAGCTCAATTCTAATCGTTCCACCGGCCGCCATTTCAATCGTTACCACCGGTTTTGGCCGCTCGGCTTGGCACCCTGTCAACGCGAAGCCTAACAGCGAAACGATTAGAATGGACAGCAATACTCTTTGCATGGCGTGGTAGCCTCCCTCTTGAATTTCAGTGAAATTCATTTCTTAGTCCATTGTACAGGAAACCAGAACGCTTTTCACCCTCTGGCGGCGAGATTCTGACTTAGGCAGAGCTCTGCCCGGCAGGAATACAGCGTGATTACGCGAAAGTGTTACCTATGTGCTGACCGTTCGCTATCCGCTATCCGCTATCCGCTTTCCGCGCTAGCGACCAAGCGACCAGAAAGGAGCAGAACCATGCGACTTACGGCGCGCCAAATGACCACAATTGCCATGGTAGTAGCTTGTGCGGCTGCACTAGGCTACTTGCTCTTGACTATGCTCCCCCTGCCGGGGATGAAATTTGCTTTGCTCGCACCCCTCTTGGCCATGATGATGGGGATCCCGCTTTCGCTCATTCGCGAACGGGGTGTGCTGCTCCTGACTGCAGCAGTGCTCGCTGCCGTAATGAGCATGGTCAGCCTTTTTATGGGCGTGGCCATTGTTCTAACCGGCTTGGTAGAGGAGGCTTTAGCGCTGCTCTTTCTTCACCCTCCCTACTCGCGCCAGGCCGTGCGCTGGCTGTCCGCTACTTTCCCCACGCTGTGCGTTGTCGTAACCGCACTGATGGCGCACTTTGCGCTGGGAGCGCCTTTGCTCGGCCTCACTTGGACCGCACTGCTGCCACTTGCAGCGTTGACGCAGCTGTTAGGCGCAGTTGGCTTTTTCGTAACCGAGCGTTTGCTCCTACCGCGCATCGCGATTGTTCGACAGCGGTTACGGAGAGAATAGGTACTAGCAGGAAAACTCACTCCCTGCGAAGAATTATTTGTAGTCCGAGACTACAAAATGAAAGGAAGGTTGTTTGTGAAACACACTTTGCCTGCCCTCCCCTACGCCTATAACGCGCTAGAGCCCCATTACGATGAGGCCACACTCAGGCTCCACCACGGCAAGCATCACCAAGCGTATGTCGACGGCCTGAACAAAGCCGAGGACAAATTAGGGGAAGCCCGCACGAGCGGGGATTTCGCCCTAATCAAACACTGGGAGCGTGAACTTGCCTTCCATGGAAGCGGCCATCTGTTGCACAGCTTGTTCTGGGCTAATATGGCCCCAAACGGTCTGGGCGAGCCTAGCGGTAAACTGCTTGAGATGCAGAATGAAAGCTTTGGCAGCCTCGACTTGTTTAAGAAGCAGTTTAGCGCCGCCGCTACAGCCGTTGAGGGTTCGGGCTGGGCGCTCCTCGTGCAGTCTCCCGAGTTTGGCGGCCTCCGCATCCTCACCATTGAAAAGCACCAAGACATTACGCTTATCGGAGCCATCCCCCTGCTGACGGTGGACGTGTGGGAACATGCTTATTACCTCAAGTACCAAAACCGCCGTGCGGAGTGGATTGCGGCCTGGTGGAACATAGTCAACTGGGACGACGTAGCCTCGCGCATCTGCTGCTGCTAAATCAGCCTATGCACCCTCTAAAACAAGCCGTCATGGACGCCATTGACAGCCTGCAACCGGAGCTCATCGGGCTCTCACACGACATCCATCGCACACCGGAACTTTCCCTAAGAGAACACCAAGCCAGCGCGCATATTGCGGCTCTCCTTGCAAAAGAGAGCCGCCCCCTGCAAATGGGCGTAGGCGGCTTAGACACCGCCTTTATCTCCACCACTACAGGTCAAACGCAGCGTCCGCACATAGCTTTCTTAGCTGAGTACGACGCCTTGCCCACCATGGGCCACGCCTGCGGGCATAACGTCATTGCCGCAGCATCACTCATGGCGGCACCGCCTCTAATGTCATCCCTGGGGAGGCAGCCTGTGAATTTAGCTTGCGTGCGGCGACACTCGCTGAGCTAAAACAGCTCGTGGAAAAGATGCGGCTGGCCATTGATACGGCTACGAGGCTGACCGGGGCTGTGGCCGAGGTTAAAGTCGCGTTGTTGTATGCGGAGCGCTATCCCAATCAGATTATGTCGCGCTTATTCCAGACCAATATGGCCTGCCTAGGGGAAGAAATGGAGTGGGCGTCCCCGGTAGGCATGTATGGCTCGTCTGATATCGGCAATGTCTCAATCCGACTCCCCGTGATCCATGACTACTTGTGGATTGCACCCGCAGAAGTAAACACCCACCACGCCGACTTTACCGCCTGCGCTGCATCAAAGCGCGCCGACGAGGTCGTGATTAAGGCCGCGAAAGGGCTAGCCATGACCGCTTTTGATATCCTAGACAACGCCTCGCTGCAAGGCGAGATCAACGAGTGTTTTAAGCAAGCCCTAGGCATTTCGTAGCACCACAACAATCGCCTTGCCCGGCGGCAAGGCGATTTCGCCTCGTCACGAGTTAGGAGAGATCAGCATTGCGTCAACAGATGCCCCGCCTCGCGTTTGTATCGGGACTAGGATTTGCCACTATCTTCGGGCTCTCGTTCATTTTTGCCAAAGAGGCCATCGAAACAGTTGACCCACTCGCTTTGCTGGCCATGCGCTTTAGTCTAGCAGCAGGCGTAGTGACCGTTCTGCATCTAATCGGACTGTTCCCCTTGACCTTGCGCGGCAAGAACATACGGTCGCTATTGTTGTTGGCTGCTTTTCAGCCTGTGGCGTACTTCCTGTTTGAGATCTTTGGCCTATCCCTTACGCACACGTCGCAAGCCGGCATGATGATCGCCCTAATCCCCATCGTAGTAGCGATTATGAGCAGGACCTTGCTCGGCGAGCACATCGCCCTCCTGCAAGGCGCAAGCATATTGGTGTCAGTTTCCGGCGTGCTGCTTATTGCCATTAACGACGCGGCGAGAATCGGCCAAGGAAACGCACTAGGATTAGCCTTGCTTTTTATGGCCGTCTGCTCCGCCGCTAGTTTTAACATCATTTCTCGACAGATATCGAGTGAATTCTCGCCTTTTGAGAGTACCTTTGTGATGATGTGGACGGGCGCCGTTAGTTTTTCGCTGCTAGCACTCCTTACCGGAGGGGTGGCGTCGCTTACAGCAAGCTTCGCAGCCGTAGTCTCATCGCCACAGCTCATCGGGGCTATGCTATATTTGGGCGTCTTGTCGTCCGTGGTAGCGTTCTTCCTCGTCAACTACACCCTTTCGCGCCTGCCTGCCACACAGTCAGCCATCTTCGCTAATGTCGGTACAATTGTGGCTGTTGCCGCCGGCGTTCTCTTGCGCAACGAGCCATTTCATTGGTACAGCGGAATGGGCGCTGCCATGATTATACTAGGCGTCTGGGGTGCTAATTGGTTTGCAGCACGTCCCTCGCGTTCTACTTCTGACAGTAAGGCAGTTCGCTAATTCCCGAGCAGCAGCGCGACCAGCAATGTTGCTACCCCCCTATTGTCAATACTTCCTGAGCGTTTTGTCGTTGGAGGACTTTCACGAAATTTCGGTGCAGAGGAATTTGCGTGAAAACGCAAATTCATGAGGGGAGTATTCATGTGAAGTGGGATCGAGCGTTTATCATCTTAGCAGTAACTGGTCTTTGTTTTAATCTAGCGTTAGGCGTGCAAAACACGATGCACATGAACTTTGTGACAGCTGAGATTGGGCTGGCCCCGGAAAACATCGGGGCACTTGACGGCATTCGAGAAATCCCCGGATTGCTGACAGCTGCTCTCGCCCTAGCCGCGCTCTTGTTCACCAATTCGTCCTTGGCCAGCCTGTGCCTAGTACTAGTCGGGATAGGAACCATAGTCTATGGACAAGCCGATACATTCACGGTGCTGGTGATTGGCACGCTGATTCACAGCGTAGGATTCCACCTGTTTGCACCTCTGCAGCAAAGCATGGTGCTCTCCACAAGCCCAGCCGATGAGCGCGGCAAGCGGCTCGGCATTATGACCAGCATAGCAGCTTTCGCCACTGTACTGGCATCACTCCTCGTAAACTTCCTGACCCCGCAAATCCAAATGCGCAACACCCTGCTTGTCGCCGCTGTCTTTGCTTTTGTCGGGTCGCTAGTGCAGCTAATCAGCCGCAAGGGCGAACGCGCCGACATCCGCAAAGGCATGGTTTTCAAGTGGCAGTACAAAAGCTATTACGGCCTCACTTTGCTGGCAGGCTCACGTCGACAGATTAACTTTACATTTGCGCGGATGCTCTTAGTCATTGCCTTCGGCGTACCCGTAACGGCCATGGCTGCCCTAATGCTTGTCGGCAATCTGCTCTCCATTGTCACACGTCCCCTATTTGGCCGTATTATCGACCGCTTTGGCGAGCGCAAAGTCTTAATCATCAATTATGCCTTACTGATAGGTATTTTCGCCAGTTATGCTTGGGTGGATTCACTTATAGTGCTGTATGCATTGTTTGTCCTCGACCATTTGTTGCTCGGCTTTGACATCGCCATTACAACTCACCTCGACAGCATTGCCCCCCGCAGCGACATCGCCCCAAGCCTAGCCATGGGCAGCACCATCAACCACATCACAGGCGTGATCGTCCCCGTGGGTGGCGGTATCCTGTGGAGCATAGCCGGTCCACAAAGCGTCTTTCTGATCGGCGCTGTAATTTGCGCGCTGTCGCTCTTGCAGGCACGCACGCTACCTGCAAGAGGGGAAGTCATGCACTGCGAATCGTGAACATGTCTCGTCAATTCAAGGCAACAGGGATTTTGGCGTAAACCAAGATTAACTCTTAAAATTCAAGTAAGAATGTCAGGCAGGAATCTGTTTGCCTGAAGCCGTACTTTTCAAGCATCTTCATATCAGCCCGATTATCTTTTCCCACCATAATAATTAAATCTTCCGAGCCTGATGAAAAAGTGTCGGCAATGGACGCAGTTAATAGTCGTTCTTTTATTGTAGGATCTTGGCCAGACAAAAAATAAATTTCGTTATCGTTTCTGGCGCCAAAACTGGTAACTATAAAACCTGCGATATCTTGTTTGTCGATAGCAACATAAATCTTAAATCTGTCTAAGGCTTGTAGTAGTTTCTCTCCTGTCCAAAATGCATCGGGATTTTCTGCATTATGTAAAGCAACAAAGGTTTCATAGTACGCTTCTGAAAGCTGCTCAATTCCAAATACTGCTTTTTTCTCAATACTTCCACTCCGAAACAAACAAAACTCGTAATCATAGTCCTCTAGTTTAGCTCCCACAGACTGCATAAAATCAATGGCCTGTTCATTCTCCTTAGGGTAAACAGCATGCATCCGATATCCAGTGA
>QLUB01000089.1 GCA_018725205.1 candidate division NPL-UPA2 bacterium | reverse complement strand
AAAAATTCGCGTCCCCAGTGTTTATTTTTGTTTTTTTGATTTTTGTTTTCTCTCCAGCGGAAAGCGGATAGCCTCTCCCTCGCTCACAGCTCAAAGCTCAAAGCTCAAAACTTATTATAGCAGGAAAAAACAGTCTCGCCACCGTATATCTCCTGTGGGGGGTGGCGAGATGAACTTGACTCCGGATGAAGTTCGCGGATTATTGCTGCTCTGTGCTAAGGCCTTTAGCGGCAAACGCGGGCGCAGTGGAATTACCAAGTTCCTCATGGGTGAGGCCAGTTTCAGCACGCAGCACTTAGCGCGGGAGAGCGGCGCTGAGTCCCTGTTTGGCACCTTGTCAGGCTTGGCTTACCCCGAGATTCAGCAGTCCATGACCTACCTTGAACGCAGCGGGTTTGTAGAGATTGTGCCTGTAGAAGCGCAGGGCAAGACCCTGCCACTTTTGCACGTGACACCGCGTGGGCTAGCAGAGCTAGAGCGCCTGCGTCCGGCGCTTACGCTTCCCTTACCGGTTACGGCAAGCACCGAAAAAATGCTGCGTGTCCTAACGAAGCTCGCGCGACTACTCGATGGATTGAAATCTCTGCAGTTAATAGACCTAGCGGCACATATGGAGTGCACGGAAGGTCAGCTAAGGCAGTACGTGCAGCTCTTGTGCAAAGTACTACAGCTCCGTCCCGAGGCGGTACTTGCCACTACCCAAGCGCGCCAGCACTTTGCGGGGGTGCTTGAGCGCGGTCTGTGCACCGCGGCCTTCGCGGAACTCACCGAAGCGGAGGCCCAGGCACTCAGGCTGTATGTCGGTATAGAGCTAAAGCATCAGCTTGACCGCGAAAGCCTGCAGCACTACTATGACCTTGTTTCGCCTGAGGACAAGGCCCGGCAAGCCGCAGGAAGGCTCGCCGGACGAGAGTGGCAGCACAAGCATCCGCTGGTGTCGGTACTAGGTTTCTTGTCGCTTTAGAGAACCTGTTGCTATTTGTCGATTGGTTTAAGCCGCAGTAGTTCAAGGCCAATGTTGCGTATTTCCGTCTCTGCTTTGACTTTAAACTGCGCGGTTTTAAGGGTGTTGCGCCACTCCTTACTGTCCCAGTGCCTCGGGTACCGCGTGCGCATTAGTTGCCCTAGGCTCAAGGGGTCTCCGCCGGTGGCCGCCACTTTCTGTAGCGCGTGTAATGTGTTTTGCTCAAATACATCAGCGATTATTTTTTTCTAATAGCGCGCTGTTTTCCTCTTTGCTTAGGTCAACATCGCCCGCATAGTTGTGCAGGCTAAGCCGTACCGTAAGCTGCAACGTGTATGCCGGCACGCCCTGCGCTAAGTCGAGGCGCCAAGTGGCGGCGACGGATTCAATGCTAAGGATCATGTTGTTATCCACAGGGAAAAATCGTGCATCCGGCGGGAACTTTACGTTTACCAGTAGGCGGTCGGCCACGCCCTTAGCCACGTACAGGAACTGCGCCTCGGGCAGGGTCAACTCTCCCACAACCACATCTCCTTGCCAAATGGCGGCGCCTACTATCTGAACATCTTCTTGCGGTGCTCTAGGCGCAGCTTCCGGGCTCCCGCCCCCTCCGCCGTCATTTCCACCGGCTTGCCTGCGGTCAAGTGTGCCGATGGGGCGTACGACAGCGGTGATGGCATCCAGCCCCGGTGTCATCATATGTGTAATAAACTCGTAGATGGTGGTGCGCGGCGCGTCCCGCCGGGATCATGCCGAGTGACAAGTGCTGTCCATGGGTGTGGTTCCAGAGCGCAAAGGCCTCACTTACGCTATCCGCACGTATGGTTAGAACGCGGTTTTCGCGCGCGCGCCTCTCTTCTACTAGGGGATGAACTATGGTCACATTAAGATGCGGCGGTTCAGGCAGCCAATCCACGCCGAGGGCCGTGACAAAAGCTCTTCTTTCCACGGGTATCGCGTCCCAGCAGCCCGTCAAGATCACAGAGGCAGACATAAGTGCTAGCATCAAGACGCACCGAAATTTAATCATCGCCTAGACGCGCGACCTCCTTTGGGTGAGATGGGCAAGCGGCAGGAGAACCATGCCAAAGACAGGCTGCAAGTGGTGAAGGTGCCCGCCTAGGAAAGGTGCCGCCAAGAGCGTCATTAAGGGAAACCACAGCATCACGCTTAGCTCAGCAAAACGGGCTAAGCCGCCTATGCCAGCTAACGTCGCCAGCACGGAAAGCCCTAGCGCCCACAATCAGCATGCCGTGTTGAAAGCCTGTTAGGCGTGGCCTTAAGTGCACGAGGCATTCACTCCCTCTGTACGCGCTTAGTCTGGCTGGCGGTTGCGCCCTGGTAGGGCTTGCGGAAAACAAAGTCTGAGAGGCTCGACAGGCGCAGCGGTGCGAAGGGGCGCAAGTAGGCCACCCCCAGAATCTCTAGTGAGGCCATATGGATAAGGATTGCTGTCCACGCTGCGGCAATTCCTATCCCCGACAAAACGCCTGCCGCAGCCAGCATAACATACCTGAGCAGCCGCGTCAGACCCACCACGCGGTAATCGGGTGCGCCAAAAGAGCTGATGACGGATATAGCGACGACAATGACGAGCAGCGGGCTCACTAGGCGGGCGAGAATCACCGCTTGTCCCAGCATAAAACCACCTACTACGCCCACGGTTTGCCCAATCTTCGAGGGTATGCGCAGCGCTCCTTCCTGCAGGATATCCACTAGCAGCACCATCAGCACCGATTCAATCACGGGAGGGAAGGGAATTCCGGCGCGCGCCGTGGCTACGGCAAAGAGCAGATCGGTTGGCAAGAGTTCGTAGTTGTACGTTATAATGGCTACATACAGGGCGGGAAGCGTAGTAGCGATCAGAAAGGCCAGCAGGCGAAATGTCCGCGTTAATGTCGTCACCGCATAGTGGTCATAGTAGTCAGCGGGACTTTGAAAGAGGTCACTAAACCCCATCGGCAGGATTATGGCCTCGGGCGAGCCGTCTAGGAAGAGCGCAATGCGGCCCTCCAAGAGATTCCCGGATACGCGGTCCGGCCGCTCGGAATGAATAGCTTGGGGGAATGGGGACAGTGGGCTAATCCCGAGGAGGGATTGGAGGTAGTTTGTCTGAAGCAGGCTACCGACATTAATCGGCTGTAGCTTCATGCGCAGATGGTTCACCGTTTCCTCGGTGGCCAAGCCGTCTATATAGAGCATTAAGACTCGCCTAGGGTTGCGCGTGCCCAGCGTAAATGTCTCTATGTGGAGGGCAGGCGTGCGTATCTGCTGGCGTACGAGCGACAAGTTGATCTCGCAGTCTTCGACAAACGCCAACTTCGGGCCAAAAACAGTCGTCTCTATTTCGGGTGGGGTGATGCCGCGGCCGCGATTAGCGCGGGCGTCTACTACCATGGCGACTCGCAGACCATCCGCCAACATAATTGTTTCGCCAAGCAGTAAGCGGTCTAGTGCTTGCGTTAGATCGCCGACTTCAGCCACTGTGCCGCACGCCATGAGATTGCGGATTGTGTGTACGTAAAAGGTGTGAGGAGCATTTTCAACTAATGCCGGAATGCTGGAGAGGGGCAGGATGACTTCCGCCGCGATACGCGCTTCGTCCGCTAGGCTACGCAAATACAGGACCGCCATCTTCTTGCCGTCTAGGCCAAGGCGAAACTCACGCGCTGTAAAGTCGGGTGCGTGCATAAAAAGCCCCCGAAAGTAATCGAGGTCATGGGTGTAGCCTTGCAGGGGAACCTCGCTTACGCTTTCACCTTTGGCTGTGTCCCTTGTCAGCCATGCGTTAATTTTCTCCCACCAACCGGCCACGCGACTCCCCCCAAAGCTAGTATCTCCATGGATAAAGGTTCCATACACAGAATGGAGGAGGTCCATGCTAAACCCGCTGCCACCTGATATATTGCGCGCGCGCGCGTATCCGCGTGAAGCTGACATGCGCGGCGACTACTTTCGCGATGTGACGGCTATCATACACTCTACGCCTTTTCGCCGCCTTAAGCACAAGACGCAGGCCTTTTACGCGCCGCAAAACGACCACGTCTGCACACGCATTGAGCATGTGCTGCACGTGGCCACAATTGCCGTGACTATCTGCAAGGCGTTAGGGCTAGATGCCGATTTAGCGCAGGCGATTGCCTTAGCGCACGATCTCGGACACGCCCCCTTTGGGCATGAGGGCGAACGCGTTCTGCACGGCAGAACGGCTGAAATTGGGGGCTTTATCCATGAATTGCATGGCTTGCGCGTGGTAGATGTGCTGGCGCACGACGGCACGGGGCTTAATCTGACGTATGGAGTCCGAGACGGCGTAATTAGCCACTGCGGGGAGCGCTTTGAGCAACGCCTATCTCCCGAGCCGCGCCAAAAGAAGCTGTCAGAGGTGCGGGATCGCGGCCAAGCCCCAAATACGTACGAAGGGTGCGTTGTGCGTCTCGCCGACAAAATAGCGTATCTTGGGCGCGACTTAGAGGACGCGATTACCGCCAAGTTTGTCACGCTACCTGAGGTCGACCCCTTGGTGCGCCAAGCGCTTGGCAGTTCAAACGGGCAAATTATAGGCACGCTCGTGGCCGACGTGGTGCAGGAATCCTTGGGTCGAGATTACATCGGCTTGTCCGACGAGAAAAACGAATTGGTGCTAAAACTATATTCCTTCAACAAGCAGCGCATCTACCAGCACCCCCGCATGGAGCGCTACCGCGTGTTCTGTAAGCGCATTATCGAAGGAGTGTTTGATTATCTGCTGGACCTGTTCACGCGGGAAGGATGGGACCTGTCGGCTTATGCGCGCGGAGCGATTCGCCTCGACGCGCAGTTTGGGGAATACTTGCGGGGGATGCGCCAGATCTATGAGGCCAATGCAGTGCCAGCGGTGCGTATTGTCGCCGACTATGTGGCGGGCATGACGGACGATTTCGCTATTGAAAGCATTAAGCAAATAATCATCCCCGCACCTATAGATTTTGACTAACGCCTACGCTTGAGCCAAGTTAGAGCGGCGTAGGCGCTGAGAAATAAACCTAATGTCAGGGCGAGCAGGAGGTTTACGGCATTGCGGGGCGGGTAGGTTACGCTCACGCCTGTCTCTGACACCGCGAATTGATCGCTTACTTCGTAGCGGTACCTAACCGCCCTGCCGTCCGCATAGCGGCGGGTAAGGGTAACGGCATAGCCGTGAGTCAACCGGTGCGCTAGAAGTTCGCTCCCCTCCCACGTGTCACGTGCGACATGTGCTCTTAGGGCAGCTTTATGCGGGGGAGGCAGCTCTGTTGTCGGAAAGGAAAGGTAATCAAAGAACAGCACAGCCGACAGCATCAGCAACAACGCAAAAATAGTGCGCACTAACATGCGTCTCCACATCGGCCCTCACTCCCTGTTGAGTAATACGCAGGATGTAGCGCTAGGTTTCACACGAAATGATGCAAACGCTCTCTGCCCCCGCAGTGAAAAGAGGAGGTTAAAACAATGTTAGATGTCTTAATCAAGAACGCCCGCCTTATCGATGGCACCGGGGCGCCGTGGTTTTACGGAAACATTGCCGTTCTCGGGGAGCGCATTGCTAAGCTCGGCCAGGTAAGTGAGCCTGCGCGCCGGGTAATCGACGCTGCCGGTCGCGTAGTCGCGCCGGGGTTTATCGACGCTCATTCCCACAGTGACGATGCTTTCTTTAAGAATCCGCAGGCGGAAAGCAAAGTGCGTCAAGGTGTCACTACGGAAGTGATCGGGCAGTGTGGCAGCTCGGCCGCCCCGCGTACGCCAAGCGCCGACCACACCGAGCCTTTCGCCAGTTTCGCCGAGTATCTTGATCTTCTAGAAGCGCGGGGGATTGGAGTCAACATGGTGCCTTTAGTGGGCCACGGCAATATCCGCGCCGTCGTCATGGGATTAGCAGATCGCGCGGCTACAGCTGAAGAGGAGCGGGAAATGTGCAGACTAACCGGGGCAGCACTACAGGCGGGAGCCCACGGCCTGACTACGGGCCTCATTTATCCGCCCGGATCCTACGGCAGTCACGCGGAGATTGTCGCTCTAGCCAAAGTAGTTGCATCCTACGGCGGTCTCTACGCTTCCCATATGCGCGACGAAAGAGAAGGGTTACTAGCCTCGGTTGCGGAAACTATCGACGTAGGGCGGCAAGCTAAGCTGCCCGTCCATATCTCTCACCACAAAGTGTGCGGAGAGAAAAATTTTGGCTTAGTGAAAGAGTCTCTAGCTTTGGTCGATGCAATGCGGCAAGCAGGCGTGGACGTGACGCTAGACCAATACCCCTACACGGCCACCAGCACTGGGTTAAAAGTAGTAGTGCCGCAGTGGGCGCACGCGGGCGGCACTGCCGCCATGGGCGAACGCGTAGTCGACCCCTCTACGCGGGCAAGGATAGTTCAGGAGATACTGGCGGCCAGAGAGCAGTGGGACTGCATTCTCGTCTCCTCCTGCCACAAAGAGCAGAACAAGCAGTTTGAGGGTCGCACTTTGGCGGAGATTAGCACTCTAACCGGCAAGGAGCCGGTAGAAGCGTGCTTAGACCTCTTACTAGATGAAAATTTCGACGTCGGCATGGTTCGGTTTGCTATGTGCGAAACAGACGTGGAATACGTGATGCAACACCCGCTGGTTATGATTGGGTCTGACGCTACGCTGCGTGCAACCTACGGCCCGCTTTCCACCGGCAAGCCGCACCCGCGCGCCTACGGCACCTTCCCGCGTGTGCTTGGCACCTATGTGCGCGAGCGCGGCGTGCTGAGGCTCGAAGAGGCGGTACGCAAGATGACCAGCTTCCCGGCGCAGCGCTTCCAGCTATACGACCGCGGCTTGCTGCGTCCGGGGGCATACGCTGACTTGGTGATGTTTGACCCAGAGACTGTAGCCGAATTAGCCACCTACAGCGAGCCTCACTCCTATCCGCTCGGTATAGACATGGTGATGGTTAACGGGGCTGTAGTTGTCGAGAACGGCGAGCACAGCGGCGCATTAGCGGGGAAGGTGCTAAGACGCGGCAGGACTACAGCAAGTACAGATTTGCGCGTTCGCTAAACTCGGCTAGCAGCGCGACGCCTGCTACGCTATTCCCCTTCGGGTCGAGCGAAGGCCCGTATACGCCTATGCCTAAGCTGCCGGGGACTACGCCCAATATGGCGCCGGACACCCCGCTCTTGGCGGGGAATCCAACCTTAACCGCAAATTCACCGGAGGCGTTGTACATGCCGCAGGTGAACATAAAAGTGCGGATGATGCGGCAGAATTGGCGCGGCAGCAGTGTCGTCTTGTGGCATTCCGCTAAGGCGCCAGCTAGTGTGGCGAGTGTGAAGCAGTCCGCTTCCAATGAACACTGGCGAAAGTACAGGTCGAGTGATTCCTCCGCGTTGCCTTCGAGTGCTCCTATGTCGCGCAGAAAATAAGCGATGGCGCGATTGCGATCGCCCGACAAAGACTCGGATTGGTAGACGGCGGCGTTAAACCCTACGTAACAGCCCGGAGCGAGTGAGCGGATAAACTCAGTTAAACGGTCAAACTTCTCCTCGACCGAGTTACCCCTAATCAGCGCTGTAGTCGCGATGGCTCCCGCGTTGACTAAGGGGTTAACAGGTTTTAGGGAACTAAAGGTCTCCAGTCGCATCAGCGAGTTAAATGAGTCGCCGGTAGGCTCCATGCCGATGCGGCTAAACACGGCCTCCGGACCGTTA
>QLUB01000088.1 GCA_018725205.1 candidate division NPL-UPA2 bacterium | reverse complement strand
TTACTCTTTCGGCTCCAAGGCTGGGTAACGGTGGCTGGCTAGGCTTTACCGTGTGACGCGCGGGACGGAGCCTTTTTGCTTCACACCGTCTATGACTCGCTGCAAGCTCCAGTGCTCGTGTATATTCTCATAGAAAACATTATATGTGCTAGCAGGAAAGTTTATATATTCTGCCGAACAAAGGAGGGAGGAAATTTAGCGGAGGTGTGTTGATTGGCGCATGGTATGGTGATTCTCACGGGGGCGGCGATTGGCGTGATGTCGGTTTTGCTCGTACGGGTCGGTAACCCGGGCAACATGGGGTATTGCATAGCGTGTTTTTTGCGGGACATTGCGGGTGCGCTCGGGTTTCACCGCGCCATAGCTGTGCAGTACCTGCGGCCGGAAATTATGGGGCTCGGTCTCGGTGCATTCTTAAGTTCTCTATTCACTAAGGAATTTCGCCCCCGCAGCGGGTCGTCGCCGCTGCTACGCTTTGTACTCGGGGTTACCTTAATGATTGGGGCTCTTATCTTTCTTGGTTGCCCGACTCGCGCATTTCTGCGCTTGGCCGGTGGAGATTGGAACGCGTTGTACGGAATCGCGGGCTTAGCGACCGGTGTCGCAGGAGGCTTCTTGATAGTGAAGCGTGGCTTTACCTTGGGGCGTGCTACTGTAACTGGCTACGCCTCAGGCCACGTTATGCCGATGATAATGGCGGGACTTCTGGCATTGCTTTATTTTGCCCCTAGTTTTATCTTTCGGAGTGCTACGGGGCCTGGGTCGATGGCCGCGCCAGTGTTGCTTTCACTTGGTGCAGGGCTGCTGTTAGGTATACTTGCACAACGGTCACGCTTTTGTACTGCAGGCGGCATTCGCGATGTGGTTTTTATCCGCGATACATATCTCATCAAGGGGGCGATAGCTCTCTTAGTCAGCGCGTTTGTTGCCAACATGGCGTTCGGAATGTTTAAGGCGGGTTTCGTCGGTCAGCCAGTGGCTCATACCAATGCAGTCTGGAATTTTATCGGCATGGCGGTAGTTGGGCTGTCAGCTGTTCTGCTCGGCGGGTGCCCGCTACGGCAAGTTATCATGAGCGGGGAAGGCAATGCCGACGCCGCAGTGACGGTGCTTGGCCTATTAGTTGGCGCTGCCATCGCCCACAACTTCGGTCTTGCCTCGTCACCCCAAGGAGTTACCCCTAACGGCATGATAGCTGGAGGACTGTCGCTTGCCATCGCGCTGGGGATTGGTTTGTCTAACGGCCCGGTGTCAGTAGTGTCGGGTACTGCCAGCGCTGTGGGAGGTGAATAACATGGCAAGAAATGTGCATGCGGTCGATGCCCGCGGTTTATCGTGCCCTATTCCGGTAGTCAGAGCCCGAGAAGCGCTCGTGGCTCTAAAACTAGGCGCAGAGCTCGAGGTTTTGGTCGACGAAGCTATCGCGCGCGAAAACGTCAGCAGGCTATTTAAGAGCCACGGATTGAGGCCTAACGTTAAAGAAATCGCTGACGGTTGGAGTATAGCTGTTGTCAAGCAGTGATGCTGCGCGAGGACTGGTCGTATTTGAATCACACCACATTGCATTCCGTGCCGAGGCTGTGCTGCAAGCGGCGCAGGTCGATTTCGCGTTCAAAATAGTACTTGCGCCGCGCAACGTGAATCAGGGGTGCGACTATGCTATAGCGTTTCCGAGCGAAAATCTTCAACAGGTGAGGACTATGCTCGCTGTGGCTGGGTTAAGCGAAGGATTGGCATACTACATTGGTCTGTGGCAATGAAACACTAGTGAAGCTTTTACTCACGCAGTCCTGCGCTCGCGTATGGTGCTATACAGCATCGCTGCCGCGATAACAGCCATTGCTGAACCAAAGACAAACAGCGTGGCGGGGCTAAGCCCCTAATCTGGCGGTGAGAAAGAGCGGTATCAGAAAGGAAAGTCGAGTAAGCGAGGCGCAGTGATGCGCCTTGCTTACTCGACCATCGTTCACGTTATAGCAATGCCCGCAACTTACCGAGCACTTCTTTCAGCTGTTCGTCCGGTAACACGCCGATGAATCTTGTTTTGCGCGCCTGCCAATCAAAGCTCTTGACATGGTCGGCGAGGATAACGCCGGTCACATCACTGTCGAGAGGTAGCTCAACTTCAAACGGGTAACCCTTCCTTTGTGAGGTGATGGGACAGAATAGAGCGAGGCCGACCTTGCCGTTATATTCCTGAGGCGAAATACAAAGCGCAGGCCTACGCCCGGCTTGCTCGTGCCCCGCTTGAGGAGAAAATGCGAGCCAAACTAGGTCGCCGCGGGCGGGTACGTACGTTTCTTGGCTTACCACGGCTCCACACCCATCGGCTTGCCAGTGGGGTACTCTTGGTGAACGTTAGATTCATTGACCTGGGACACTAGGGTCGCAAGGGTATACTCGTTTGGGGCGAGGGGTTCGATAACCAGCTTTCCATCTCTGAGCGACAAATTGACTATAGAGCCGTCTTGCAGTGAGCACTCAACAGCAAAGGACCGGGGGATTCGGAGAGCTATGCTGTTTCCCCATTTTTGCACTTTTACTCGCACAATAGCACCTCCCTAGGCCGCGTATCTACAATGATTATACGTGACGGAGGGAGCGCAGTCAATCAGTGCGAAGCTTGGAACATCACCGCCAGCACAAACTGCATATTCTCCGCTGCCAGTACCGCGTGCGGAACGTCCGCAGGCATGACAATGGTTTCTCCTGCGGCGAGACTGAACTTTTCGTCCGCCATCGTAATCTCTACTGCGCTATCGAGCACTAGCACCAACGCGTCTCCGCCCGACAAAGGGGACCGACAAAGCGACAAAAGGGACGGTTCTAAAAGGGTTCTTCTAAAAGGGTTCAATCGGAAGTTTTGCTAGGAACAAAAGTACCTGTCCCCTTCGTTCGCCTTTCGTTCGACTAACTTGCTTGCCCCTGTTGTTATCGAGCCAAACCCAGGGGGCTCCCCTCCAGGCAAACAAGTCGTGCTGCACGAAACTAGCTATCCCTTACGTCATCCTCTCTTTAGGAGGGATGACTAATGTTAGTCCTATCCCGCAAAATAGGGGAGAAGGTGCGCATAGGCGCGGACATTGAGCTTACTGTAATCGAGATTCGCGGCGAAGCTGTACGCTTAGGCATTACCGCGCCGCGCGGCATCGCTATCTATAGGCAAGAGCTACTTGACGCGGTGAGGGAGGAAAATATGGCGGCCGCGGGGGTGAAGGTGGGGGAGGATGTCCGCTTTCATGCCAATGCATCTGCTTGCAAAAGAAGCGACAAAAAAAGTGCAACCTTTCCTGTGTAGCAGCGTTATACATAGCAGAGGGTGAGTTGATATGGCGGCAGCGACATGTCATTTCCCCGGGGAAAAAATTAACGGAGGGATTAGGCATGAAACCAAAAACTTATGTCTTGACGGCTGCTATCGCTCTAATGGTTTTAGCTTTTGGTGCGTACATGGGGGGCTTTTTTGGTGGGCGGGCTGCGGCCAGCGTTGCTTTGCAGGTAAACCCCGTAGTGTCTCTATCACTAAGTGAAAGAAACACTGTAGTTGGCGCGGAAGGACTGGATGAGCAAGGGAAAGCCCTTATGACGAGTCTTAACCTTAATGGAAAAGATCTAAGTGAGGCATTGCGCATGATAGCCGGAAAACTGCGTGAGGCGGGTTTGCTCGCTGATGGGCGTCGCCTGTTTGTAGCAATCAGTCCGGTGGGCAACAGGTTGAGGGATGAGGCTCGTCAAACCTTAGCGGAAACAATAGAAGAAAAACTGCGTGAGATTCTAACGGAATACGGTGTGAATGCGGATGTCGTGAGTGTCGCCATGTCAACTGAGCTTGCCAAAGCCCTACACGAACTTGGTCTGTATCCAGCGGACTACGTCGATCTTGTCGATGCAGTTGGTTCTGAAGCCGCGATGAAGATACTTAACTTACAAAAAGAACTAGGCATTGACCCAACTCTGTTTAAGGAAGAGCTCAGCACGATAACCGCCGCTGTTATTGACATGATCGAGGCAGGGATACCCACGGAAAATGCTTTAACCATACTTAGATCAAGCTTGGCATTCGATCCAACGCTTGAAGAGTTGACCACCATCACGGCTGCAATGATTGACCTTCACGAGGCGGGCGCATCACAGGAAAATATTATGGCGACCCTCAAACTGATGGAGGAGCAAGTAGCCGCAGGCGTTAAGAGGGAACTGCTGTTGGAAGAGTTCACAACCGTTGTCGCAGCCAAGGTGGACCTATTGGATGCTGGGATTGCCCCGGGCAAAGCTTTGGCGGTGTTGAGAACAGCCATGGCGGCGGATCCACAGCTCGAAAAGCTGACAACTATTACGGCCGCGATGATCGACCTAGTCGACGAAGGACTAGGCAACGAGGAAGCACTACAAAGAATACAAAGCGCAATAAAAGATGACCCGACACTTGACAGTTTGGAGGATTTACTCGAGGGTTCTGAAGCGAAAGACGACTAAGAACTGTTTACTCAGAAATCCCGCTAGCCTAGCAACACGTTGCTAGGCTTTGCTCATGTTAGTTGCCCTTTGCAACTTCCCCTAACTTGAGTTGGTCATTCATGCTACCTGTGCGATATCCACTCATATCTAGGGTGACATGGCTAAAGCCAAGCTCCCTGAAGGCCGTCGCAATACAGTCGAAAAGCTCCATGTGCAGTAGTGTTGGCAATGACTCCCGGTCTACCTCGATTTTGGCTAGGTCGCCAAACTTACGCACTCGCACAGCGCGAAAGCCCAGTTGCATCATAAAGACCTCCGCTGCTTCAATCTGCCTGAAATCCCCTTCCTGTAAGCGGGTTCCGTAGGGCAGGCGAGTAAGCAGACACGCATAGGGAGGCTTATTCCAAGTAGGTAGCCCTAATTCCCGTGACAAGGAGCGAACGTCTTCTTTTGTTATGCCCAACTGCTGGAGCGGGCTTTTAATCCCCAACTCCGCCAAAGCCCGGAGCCCCGGACGATAGTCTTTGGAATCGTCTGCGTTTGTGCCATCCGCCACAGTGTTAAAGCCATGCTTGTGTGCGTGACGCAGAATGTTGCTAAACACTTCCCGCTTGCAGAGATAACAGCGGTCCGCTGGGTTGTCTAACACTGTATCGGGCACAGCTAGCTCTAGGATATGGTGCACCACCCCCTGTGCTTTGGCCAGTTCCTTAGCCTCATGCACCTCCCAGTCGGGGATATACGGAGCGTGAACCGTAATGGCCAACGCTTTTTCCTTTAGCACCCTAGCCGCCACCACCGTCAGTAGTGTAGAGTCTACACCGCCTGAAAAGGCTACAGCTACAGTTCCCAATTCAGCAAAGAAGGCTTCAAGTCTTAGCAGTTTGTTCATAGGTCTTACTCCTCCAGTAAAGGCGCTATTTTCGCGTATAGCGCCTTGATGCTCACATCGTTTTCTCTGGCCAGTCGCAGCATATCTTCGTATTCTGGTTTGCAGTTGACGCAAATGCCGTTATAAAAGGCCTGCTTTACCCGCAGAGAACCGTAAGGGGTACTGATTTCCCGCGATGTGCGGGGCAGCATCAACTTATCGACGGTGATACGCCTCACCCCTATGGTTGTGGTTTCCCGGAAGAGGACATGCAGCAATTTCGCCCCATCAGGTGCAGCGTAAAGAACGGAAAGCTTAACCCCTAGACGACCTTTCTTCATGTAAATCGGGATGCGAAACACGTCCACAGCCCCTGCAGCAAACAGCCTGTCTTCTACGGCGGCAAAGAACTCAGGGTTCATGTCGTCGATGTTTGCTTCCAACACATACTGCGTTGTTTGTTCCAGTTCGCCGTTCTCCTCCTCCAGTGTGCAAAGAAACACCCGCAGAACGTTAGGCTGCTCAAAGTCCTTGGTACCTAGGCCATAACCGATTTTCTCCACTATCAATGTTTCCGGGCGGGTGAAGGCGGTCACTGTAGTTTTTAGGATGGCGGCACCGGTAGGAGTAGTAGCCTCTCCCCGCACACGCTGGCTGAAGGGAACACCTAGGAGGAGGTTCGCCGTGGCTGGCGCAGGTACGGGCATAATACCGTGTGCACATTTTATGAAACCACTGCCCACTTCCGGCGGCAGGGAATAGATCTTGTCTATTTTGAGGTGATCGAGGCAAATAGCTGCCCCTACGATATCCACAATAGCGTCGATGGCTCCTATTTCGTGGAAATACACCTCGTCCACTGTAGTGCCGTGCACCTTAGCTTCGGCCACTGCTAGGCGGTGAAAGATGTCAATGGCGCGATGCTTTACCGTCGCAGCAAGAGAGCTGACCTCGATGATGGCCTTAATATCCGAGAAGCCACGCTGGTGGTGGTGTTTTTCTACAAAGTCCACGTCAAACTTTGTGCCCTCTATGCCCATTTTTGTCTGGCGCGAAACTCGGAGCTTATAGTGCTCGCTGAGCCCAAGCTTGTCCAGTTCCTGCGACAGGTAGTCAAGGGATACACCTAGGTCCAGTAGGGCCCCTATATTCATGTCACCGCTAATGCCGGAAAAACAGTCGTAATACAGCACTTTCATTGCTTTTCCCCCACCCAGTAATTTGCAGCAAGCTTAGACGTTTCGCACGCTCTGCCGAGCAACAAGGGAGGCAAAAATCCCCGCCCCGAAACCGTTGTCAATGTTTACAACCGCTAGACCGGGTGAACAAGTCTGCAGCATAGTTAATAACCCGGCTACTCCGTCCTTACCCATCCCATACCCTACGGATGTAGGCACACCGATAACCGGCACGCTGACATGACTCGAGACGACTATCGGCAGCACAGCATCCATCCCAGCCACCACCACGATGGCAGCCACTCCTTGTTCCAGCATTTCTGTCAACGGTCCGTACAGCCGGTGGATACCGGCCACTCCCACGTCATAAGCTTTAATTACCCCGCAGCCCATCACTCGTGCGGTGACAAGCACTTCTTCCGCCACCCCTATGTCGGCCGTCCCAGCCGCTAGGAGCCCTATACGACCAGTTTCCTTGAACAGATGACCACGGCGCATGACAAGACAAGTACGTGCCTGTCGGTTAATTTCCAACTCGTATTCTTCCGGAATTCGTTCTTCTAGGGCGGCGAGATCGCTGTCCTTAGCTCTGGTAACCAAGGCATAACCGCCGGCTTCCGCCATGGCTAGCGTCAGTCGGCAAACATCTTCCGGTGTTTTGTCCTGAGCTAGTATTGCTTCCGGCGCACCCGTCCTGCTGGCGCGGTTCACATCTAGCCTTGCCACCTCGCCGATTTGCTTTACCTGCAACACGTTTAGTTTCTGCTTGGCCGTATCAATGTCGATTTCTCCCCGCAATAGAGACTGCAAAATTCTTTCTAACAACTGCCCCACCTCGTTTTCGCTTATTTTCGCTTATTGTGCTTCACTAACCAGAAAAGTATTTTGCGGAGTGAATTATTGGAATTTAGAGGCTTGGGTTAAGTATAACTATAGTCTGTTTGGTGTGTCAATTCCACGCAATCACTCAGCCAAAATCTTTAGAACTTAAGTTATGAGATTGGTATTTTTATCCTTTAACTGCATAAGTCCTGCTAAATGAGTGATCAGTTCTGTTCGGTAAGATTTTTAAATGAGTTGACACAGGTTTCATACAAAGACGAGTGGCTCACTTGTACCGTGACAGTGGCTCATTTTCACCGTGACGCTGGCTCATATACGACCGTGATGGCGGCTCTCCGGAACCGCAGTATGCAGGCTGATGGGCGCACAAAAAACAAGGCCGCAAGGAAAGATG
>QLUB01000087.1 GCA_018725205.1 candidate division NPL-UPA2 bacterium | reverse complement strand
CGCCCGTTCGGCCGTAATTAGCCCTGCTACAAAGTCGATTTCTTTAAGCTCGGCCGCAGTTAGACCTTCGCGGGCTTTGTCGGCTTCACTGCCGGCAAAGTCTATGCCCTGCGGAAACAGAGAACCCCACTGGGCGCGGGAGACTTTGCCGGTAAAAGCATCAATTTGCAGCACGGAGCCGTCCTCTAGGACATAGGCCAAAAAGGGCTCGCTCGCCTCATTTTGCATGGGTCTCCACCACTGCACGCGCTGATAAACGAGTTTGAGCCCGACTTCTCCAAACACACGGGTGAGTTCAGCCTGAGAAATGAGGTTTTGCGGGGCAGGGAAATTATAGTCGCCCCAAGTGAGGCTGTATCCTTGGACTGCGCCGGTATGGGCGTTAACGTTAATCCATAATCCATTGCTAGGGAACGCGATGTTGTTGACATAGCGCACATAGCTAAACGAATAGAAGTGCGGCCAGAAGCGCTTGCCAATTCTGATGGCGGGTTCTGCGACATTGCTCAATCTCATGCCCGCGAATTGTGTGGGGGCTAGCCGCCGGGCAAAGTCCGCAGCGACTCGCTCAGCGTGCTCGCGTCCGAACTGCGGAATTGCCGGCAGAGCCGCAGTTTGCGTGCGGGGTGTAGCAGGCTCATGTCGATAAGATACAACTAACTGCCTGTTATAGTCCACGGAAACCCATATGTTGGACGGGTTATGCCGTGCGGGGTCGGTGGTGGCCCCAAACCAGTGCAGGTGAAAAACCACTCGGTTCTCGCCCGCCTCTAGGCTAGAGCGAAATGTACGGAAATTGTCGGTCTCCGGGAAAAACTGCTTAGCCAACCGGATTGCCTCCGTTAGTCGTGCGTCCGTACGTGCGGACACAGGCGAAACAGAGGCGAGCAGCACCAGAGCAGCCAACACCAAGGTAAGAATACGTTTCATGTTATCCCTCCTAAACTATCTTCCTCTCTTGGACGACAGGCGTAGAGAAATGTTCCACAGCGGGGCTCTCAACTCACAAACTCGAAAAAACGCAGGCAGGCCAAAAAGTCTTCGGACTTAAAGCGCAATGTGCGGTCGTCAACTCTTTCCGCACCGGGATACCATTGCCCGCGGTAGGCTTTTTCTTCCTTAGTAAACTCAATCTCTACCGTGTACCCGCCCGCGAGAGTAAAGGGGCTGCATTGCGCGCGCTCGCGCACTGCTTTCTCCACTCCGGCACGAATCAGGTCGCGGGCTTTGGCGGGGTGCAGGTTAATCGAAGCCGACCCCATTGCTTCTTTAACGGCGACTGTGTGACACTTCTCCAAAAAGCTTTTGCACTGCTCGCAGACTGCTTTATCTCCCGACACAAAGACTACGGGCACGCCGAAGTATCCGGCAATTAGGGCGTTCCATCCCGCCTCCGGTAGCGACAAGCCGTTGACACGCAAATCACCAATCTTGAAGCTCATGGTGTGCTTAAGAATAGCGTGCGGGGTGTTGGCTTTAGCGTGGTAACCGACAAACACCGCTGCGGCAAAAGAGCTGTCAATACACTCCATCATGCCAAATGGTCCTTCCGACCAATTGCGGATTAACATGGCTTCAGGGTGCAGTTCCTCCGGCAGGAGATTGCAGGCGGAGTCATGCGCGTCGCGCACTACCACCTGCGTTGCCCCGGCGGCTAGCGCCCCCTCGATGGCGGCGTTTGTTTCGCGCGTCATTACTTGGCGAAAATACTCGTACCCCGGCTTCCCTGCCTCAATTTCCTCAAACAGCGTCACACCAGCTATCCCTTCCATGTCTACCGATATGTACACCTTAATCTCAGTGCCCATAAGTCTCACTCCCTTGCATTTATGCCTTCTTGTCAGGGTTATCCCCTTTATCCGCAAGAAACTCCTCTTTGCCTTCCCTTTCTAGCCTCATGGTTCGATGCCAATGAGAACGAGGGGGACAGCTGGGACTCCTCTACCCTGACGAACAACGTTGTAGAGTTCGCCCTCATAGTAGGCTACACCAGAACTCATCTGGCTTTGGAGAGACTTCATCGGAAGGATTTCAATGCCAACATCAATATGGCCGCTTACGTAGAACGCTAGGTGCTTTACGAAGAGGTCATAAGCTACGAAGGCATACTTCCCAAACTGCACCTCGACAGCCACGCGATCCTTCACAAAATCAGTCTGGTTATAGCTGTAAATTGCCTTCTCCCCGGCCGCCTCAATCTCCCTCTTCTGCTCTACTGTAGACATCATCAGGGTTTTCCGGATTAACTTCTCGTTCCGCGTAACCCAATAGCCCACACGGTTTTCTTGCCACCCTTTGGTGCGAAGCATGCTTTTAAAGCCAGCATTCATATCTATGGGACTAAAAAGGAGCTCGCCCTTCATCGTCTTCTCTTTGGACACTTTGGTACGGCATTCACTGGCGTTCACGGCAGCAACTACGTCTTGCACTTCCCTCCAAAGGGCTGGCCTATGAACAATAAGAAACTCTAGCCCGTTCAGATGGGAGTATGTCTCAGCAATCTTCATCCTCAGCCTCCGTACACTCCGGGCTTCTCTCAAAGAGCGCTGTCTGTTTGGGATCTTCCTTCCAAGGAGCAAAAGTGAGCTTGCTCCTCGCTTCGACAGGGTCATAGACAGGTCGGCCCATAGGACGAGTTCGCAGAGTCCCGTCCAATTCTTGGTGAATCCGCTCCCGTGCAATGTCTAAGTACTTCTGGACGATCTCTGCACCTGCGCCCCGGCGGCCATGCCGAATGGCAGCGATGGACGTAGTCCCCGTGCCTAGGAATGGATCGAGAACCCAGTCTCCCTCGTTTGTAAGAGAAAGCACTAATCGCTCGATCAACTCGACAGGGAACTGACAGGGATGCTCAGTCTTCTCGACATGGTTGCTCTTTACATTCGGAATCACCCACAGGTCTCCGGGATTCTTTCCTAGGGGGTTGCAGGAATACTGACCTGCATTTGGGCCCTTAAAGTGCTTCTTCCCAGGGTACTTTTGAGGTGTCCTTACCGGATCGAGATTGAATACATAGTCGTCAGTTTTGGTATACCAGACTATCGTTTCGTATCGCCCTGAGAAACGGCGGCTACAGTGTAGTCCATGTTCAAAGTGCCAAATGATACGATTGCGCATCTTAAGACTTAAATTGGAAAACACAGGATACAGAACTGCGTCTAGGGGAACAATGGCCCCCTTTTGAACATAGTTCCCCACCTGCCAGCAAATGCTTCCTCTAGGAGACAAGACCCTCGCACATTCGGCAATAACCTGAGCTTGCTCTTGCAGGTACACAGCAAGGTCAAGCTTCTTCTCGTATTCCTTACCAATGTTATACGGGGGCGAAGTAACAATGAGTTGGATCGAGTCATCCGGAATGGACTTCAAGAGATCGATGCAGTCGCCTGAGTAGAGCACTATATGTTCGGACAGGGAGTATTCCCGAGAGATCGTGGCCGTCGTGTTGAGCAAAGACTGAGCCCGTAGTTTCATTTCACTTCCCCTGCCCTTCAGCCGCCAAGAAGCGGCCTAGGTCTTTGTCCATTTTACTGATATGCTGGACAAGCCAGTCTACAACAACCTTGTTTACAGCGATAATAAAGGACAAAGTCGGGCCTTGCTCCTCAAGCGTAAACTTAAGTTGCCCCGCTGCGCGCATAAATTCGGCGTGCTTGGCGCGATGCAGAGCGTATTCGGGAAAGCCGGATAGCCGTTGCAGTTTTTCCTCCGCAGCGAAATGCAGAACCACGTACTCCTGCAGAAAGGTGACTAGCTCTCGCACTGACTCTTTGCCCTTACCTTGATTACACGCCTCTAGCAGTTGGTTAAGACGCCGGAAAAGCTCCTGGTGTTGTTCGTCAATCTCCGCGACACCGACAGCTAGCGACTCGTGCCATTTTATGGCCATACGGCACCTCCCCTTCTAGTAACTCAATTCTCTTCCTACCGCACAAGTCCTGCCTTCCTGTCAAAGGCGCTCGAGCGAAAGCCACGCGCAGGAAAACTGCGCCGCGCGCAGAACACTTTATAAGGGGGCGACTCCCCCAAGAGAGGATGGTCTATACGCAGAAGTTCTTTCACCTGCCCGCTCTGTACGTCTATCTTTTAGCCGCAGTTCTCCTTGTCACCTCTGTGTTTCACGCCGCCGGCTTTGTTAGGCAAGGACTCTATCTCCTGCTTGACCTCAACGACAGTGTGCGACCCGTAAAATTCTCGTCCGACCTCGTCACCTTTACTCCCGCTGCCGAAGCCTATCTCGACGACTTAGCTGCCGAACAAACAAGACGCACTAATACGGCCGGCTTAATCCGCAGCCTGATTCTGCTCGTTGTGTCGCTTGGCTCCTTCGCCTGGTTCTGGAAACGAACAGGCCGCTCACAGCAGCTCGACATGGAGCTTACGGTCCGCAATTTTTACTTCTTCTTAGTTAGCGGCATCGCCTTCCTGATTTTGTTCTACTCCCTCTCTGCCGGGGTGGCCAGTCTGGTGCAGCAGGCAGTAAACGTAGAGTGGACATACTTCCCCTACGATGTGCACCGTTTCCATGGACCCAGGCCCGAGGGACAACAGCAGCCACGCACTGTAGATGTAGATGAAGTCAGACGCAATTTAGAGACACAGCGCAAGGAAGCGGAGGCCCACCGGACGTCGCAGAATCGGCAGGTCGTCGACCAGCTTACCGTTTCGTTTGTGGCCTTACCCGTGTTTTGGCTCCACGACCGCCGCTTCGGGTTCTAGTTGCGACAACCCCGCCCCTGTAATCACAAGGCTACCCCGTCAGTAGGGGTAGCCTATTAGGTTGCCGTTCGATGGTATATCAACGTTTACGGCTGTCTAACGGTGAACACGTTTTATTATGCCGGGAGTTGAGGTTGTATGCCTTCCTTTTGAAAAGCTTGTTAAACTCTGTTTACAGGAGTATTTTGTAAGCAATGCGGAGGCCAAAAGTATTTACTGAAGCATGATTAGAGCGTCGTCCAACCCGTGGCGCAAAATGTCCAATCTGGGTGCGTCAGCCACAAGGTTTTCGGCATGAATCGGCCTGATCTGGAACGGGAAGAGACTTGGGCTGTCAACCACCTCTTTCAGCGACGCCGAACCATTAGGGCGAGCATGGAGGGATGCTTCAACCAGCCAGGCAATCAAATGGGAATCATCAATAACGAGCGCTGGCCCGGTGATATAGATTCCCCTCGTGCTGGTCTTCTGGAGTACGCCCCAGTCTAAGTATGAGCGCAGCACGCGCCGGGTTGCCCGCGAGACAGTCTCCCGCTCGCCATATTGCTCGCGGATCCGCCGCTGGACATGGCCCGTAGCCGCCGACCCCTGAAGCCTCAAAAGGCGGCCAACTTGGGTGCCTACATCATGCCAAAATGGATAGACGGCCATTACCATCCCCCAATTAAGCACTACGCTCAAGGAATGAGGATTGACTGACAAAAGCTGAGTTTTCAGAAACTCAAGCGCATCATCCCGCAGCGGAATGAGCAGCGGTGGCGTTGTCACCCAGACTTTTCGCAATATGTTGATAACCTTCTCACGATTGCCTGCTTTAGCCTGGCCGCCTACGGATACCTTGTCTTTGAGCATATTCTGCAGTGCTTCATTGATCGCAGTCTTGTCGTTCCCTGCCATGACTAGGTTGGCTGTCTGCTCAAACCATTCCAATCGCACCCGCTGACTGAATCCTACCTGGCCTGTCTGTCTGGTCATTCACCCCTCCTCTCGATCTGCACCAAAGGAACGATGAGTTCCTCGATTGAGATGCCGCCATGGCTCACGATACGCCGCTGCTCCTGGACAAACGCCTGCTGGGCAGGTGCCAAGAGCGCGAGGTAGTCATCCGGCAGCCCCACGGAGTCCCATTCCAGCGCGGCTGGAAAGCGCTCCTTCACCCTGCTGCGGAGGGTCACATCGGGATAGATGCGGACTCGTTCACCGCGAAGATCCGCAACAGCCCCTTCCGCAGGGCGGCCACACCCTTCCGCCTCGATGTTGCCATGATCCGAAGTCAGATAGACTCTAAAGCCCCGATCCAGAAGCAACTCGAGGAGTGCACTTAGATACGGTTGTTTAGCCCACTGGCACACCTGGTTGTGCATGCCGGTAGTACCCAGTTCCATCCCGTGCATAATCTTGTCGACCTTGTCCACGACCAATCCGGCGACCCTTACCTTGGGATGAGATAGAGCTTCGGAAACGCTTTCTAAACTGCCATCGCCTAGTCCCTTGATGAACACGATCTCGCTTGCCGTTAAGCCCTGATTTTCCCAGAACTGCGCCCAGAGTGCGGGCTCTTTATCCGTGGTCCAGATACTGTCCGGAAAAAAGATAGGAGCCTTGCCGGCGAAGGCGGCTTGGCGCGAAACGGAGGTGAGTGAGGGAATCCAGGCGAAGACAGCGTTTTCGCGGAAACGGAAATTGGAATCACGCGTAGCCAGCACATCCCGAACGACAATCCACTGGTCGAGGGCAAGACCGTCGACCATGAGCAAAGCAAGTTTCACCGGTGTTGGCGAGGACTGTATGTTCTGCAACGAGTAAGCCAGAAAACGGGGAATATGGTGAAGCATCACCGGCGAGGTAGCCGGCAGGTTAATCATCCCGACATAGCGCTTCTGAATCCAGGCAACAAACCGCTCATCAACGGCTTTAGTAAATTCACCGCGTCCCCACTCCCCCGCACTCAATACCTTGAGCTCAGCCCATCCACGGGCAAAATGGAGCCATTCGGTATACTTTGCGTCACTGGCCGGAAGGGATGCCTGCAAACTGGCTACGAGTTTGCTCAAGCGACGGGAACTGTCCTCAACCGGGGCGGCTTGAATGCCGATGCCCGCCCAGGTCTTAGACAACTTGTCTACCTGATGGTGGGGCACGGGGTGCAGCAAGCCCTCGACGAAAAGATTATCAATGTAGACGCGGATGTCGCCGTGGTCGAAAGGCAGAGCTACGGGTCCCTCAATGGCCAAGCCGTAGAGCGTCCTCTCCTCATAAATGTCGGATGCCCCTTTGGCTGCCGCACGGTCGAGGAAGATCGGCCAGCGCTCCTGGAGGAAGGCGAAGAAGGCCTCCCGATCCGTCATCAGCGTTTCAAGCGGCCAGTCGTCAAAGGCATGGTTCTGGCGTAGGAGTTTGATGAGCCGTTGGTCAAGGCCAATCGGGATACGCTGGTTGCGGTAGTGACGGCGTAGCAGCACCCGCAACAGCTCAGCAGACTGTTTAATCAGCTCGGGTGCAATCTCAAAGACGTGCCGGAGGACGAACTCTTTGGTGGCGTTGTCACCCAACGGGGCGGGTGCATCTGCTGGTGCGTTTCCACTTGCCGACAGGTAACTTCTCTGTGCCTCATACAAGACATCAAGGTCTCCGCGATCCAGAGCGGCCACGATTGGGTAACTAAGGTTGGGGAAGATGTCGCCCAGGTTGAAGGAGAGCCTGCGACTGGCCTGGAGGAGATCATAGGGCAAGCCGCTAAGGTCGTTGGCCTCGGTTTGCACTGCGACAACGAGGTCCGTGTGCTCGCCTCGATCCCAGCGGGAGCGGAACCTCGACTCATAGGCGTAGCGAAAATTCGTGTGATCTTCATACAAGATCAGCTCGAATCCCCGCTCGCGGAGGCCTTCGAGCATCCCCTCTTCCAGCAATAGCCCATCCGGGTCGGCCACCAAGGTGAGTCGAGCGACCTTCGGGGTGAACTCGGCAAGTATTTGGTCGCGCCAGGAACTCAAGTGGCATCTCCTCATACGTCCCCCTCCACCCTAATCATAATTAACGGCATCATTTCGGGATAGATACTGGCTCTTTGCTCAAGCTGCTCTTGGAAAATCCGTTCCTCCTGTGCAAGAAGGTTAAGACGGTAGTTGCGGACCTGAGGCAGACCGATGCGCAAAGCGGTCTTGCGGCGGG
>QLUB01000086.1 GCA_018725205.1 candidate division NPL-UPA2 bacterium | reverse complement strand
AAGGGAAGCAAAGGGGACGGGGGTAGTGTTTTATGTGCGGCGTAACTTTAGGCGACGCAAGACAAAGGCTATACCTTGGTCGACTTCTTCGACCTTGAGTACGAGCAATAGTAAGCCATAGACGCCAAGACCGACGCCGACGGCCCCGCCGAGGGCGATGATGTCTCCTAAGGGTGCGAGGAGGCGCACGCAAAGGTCGGTTGCGACACCCATAGCGGCGGAAGCGAGTACGACCTTGGGCACAAGCGCGCCAAGGCGGAGCTTGCCGCGGCCGAGCTTGTTGCTCAGGAGATAGAGTGACAAGCCAGCGCTAAATAGTGCGCCCAGCGAAGTGGCGAGGGCGAGACCGCCGTGGGCGAGGGGTACGACCAAGGTAACGGCTAAGGCGATGCTCACGATTGTGGTGGCTATACCGACCTTAACGGGGGTGACGGTGTCCTGCAGGGCGTAAAAGGCGCGCACTAACACCTGCCCGATGGAAAGCCCAAGCAAGCCGACGGCGTAGTAGGCCATGGCGAAGGCGGTCTTGGTGGTGGCGTCGGCATCGAAGTAACCGCGCTCAAATGCGAGGCGAACGACGGGGTAGCGCAGCACTATCAGGCCAACGGTTGCGGGTAGCATTAGGAGGAACAACCCGCGTAAGCTAGCCGAGGTGGCTTTGCCGAAACTGACTTTATCGCCTCTGGCGGCAAAATCGGTGAGCGCGGGGTAAACGGCGGTTGCTAGGGCGGTGACAAATATGCCAAGCGGCAGCTGCACGAGGCGGTTAGCAAAGCTAAGTGCGGCAAGGCTGCCGGTGTCTAGCCCCGAGGCTAGGCGCCTGTCGACTACAAGGTAGGCCTGCCCAAAGAGGGCGCTAAGCAGCATGGGTGCGGCGAGGACGAGCACTTTGGTGAAGGCGGGGTCGGTGAAATTGGGCCGAGTTAAGAGCGGATAGCGGTTGTATACGGCGAGGCCAATCAAAAGGAGGACGGGGATAGCCATACCTACCATGGTGTACCACGCCAATGGCAGAATGCCGGTAGAAACAAAGGCGAGCAGCCCGGCGACGATAATAATGTTCTGTACGACCGGGTTAAGCCCGGGGAGCAGGAACGACTGATGGCCGTTAAACAGTATGGTAAGAAACTGGGACAGGCTCATGAGCAAAGTTCCAAAGGCGAGTATGCGCAGGAGCTGTACGGTAAGGGCTTGTTGAGCAGGGGGGAAGTTGCCGACGATGAGCCGCACTAGCTGCGGTGCAAAGGCTATGGCCGCGAGGCTGGCTAGGAGCGAAAGCAGCGCGCTCGCGGAAAAGGTAGTGCCGGAAAGGGTGGCACCGCGGCCGCGCGCGCGCTCCTCGCTGTAAATAGGGAGGAAGGTGGTAGCAAGCAGTCCGCCGATTATGCCGGCAAGGATTTGCGGCACGGCCATGGCGGCGACATAGGCGTCAACCTCGGTTCCAATGCCAAACCGCCAAGCGATAGCCTGCTCGCGGACAAACCCAAGTAGCTTGCTTAGGACCGAGAGCACACTTAGCCAAAAGGCGGCACGGAAAATGGCATGCTTATCTGTCATGACTGACCCCGCTTCGTGTGAAGCAAAAGGGACGGAGCCTTTTGCTTCACCTTATGATTCTTAGGTTGCACTTAGCGCTTGGCACTTGGCACTTGGCACTTGGCACTTGGTCGAGGCTGGCGGCTGGCGGCTGGCGGCTGGCGCCCGGCGGCCCACCCACCTACCCAAGTATATAAGTTCTCCCTACCCGCGACAAGGGAAGTAGGCTTCGCTTGCCGAATAAAATGCCTATGAAAGCGAGGGGGCAAAGTAGATGAAAAAGTGGCGCGTGGTGGCGGCCTTTCTCCTAGCAGTTGTGCTCGTGACTAGCCTAGCGGTTGGGACTGTGGCGCAAGCGAACGATGCGTTTAACATTGTAGTCGAAGTGATGCGGCTGGTGCAGCGTGAGTACTGGCAGGAAATTAGCGCCAATACGCTGATACAAGGTGCGCTTAAGGGGATAATGGAGGCGCTTGGCGACCGCAACTCGCGCTTTATGCCGCCAGTTGAGCACACGCAGTTTGTTGAGCATGTGACGGGTGGGTTCGCCGGGATAGGCGTAGCCATCGAAGTTACGCCGAACGGCCTGTTGATTCAGCGCGTGTTTAGAAACAGCCCGGCGGCGCGGGCGGGGCTAATGGCGGGCGACGTTATTCTTTTGATTGGGGACAAGGACACACGCCATCTGCAGCTGCAAGAGATTACGGGACTGCTCCGGGGAGAGATAGGCGCGCCGGTGACTCTGTCGTATTTTCGCGGGCAAGCGACCAATTTTCATACCGTGACTATACTGCGCGAACGCGTGGTGGCTTCTTCGGCCTCATGGCGCGAGCACGAGGGATTTGGGTATATCTACATTGAGCGCTTCGGCGAGAGTTTGGCGGAAGATATAACGCTTGCGCTAGGTGAACTTGCCCACACGCGGGGCATAATCTTAGATATGCGGGGCTGCCCGGGCGGTCTGCTGGACAGCTTAGAGGCCATCGCGCCGCGGTTTGTGCGTGGGCAGGTTTTGGGACGGATTGTGAGCCGCGGCGGGCGCGTTGAGCCGATGCCGATGAATGGGACGGGGCTCGGGAAGCCGCTTGTGGTGTTGGTGGACGGACGCACCGCCAGCGCGGCCGAAATGCTGACGGGGGCTATACAGGACACGCAATCCGGCTTTGTGATTGGCACACGCACGTTTGGCAAGGGCACAGCGCAGAGGGTGTACACCGTGGCGAGAGATATTGGTGGAGTAAGCATTACTGTGCTTGGTTATTTGACGCCAAACGGACGGGCGATCGACGGGCAAGGGTTAGAGCCAAACTTAGTGGTGCAGCCTGTGCCGCCGCAGTTTCTGCCACCGCTCGCGCCGCTTGTGCCTAATAACTTAGTACTAAGGCCGGGGGATCGCGGGGAAAACGTAAAGAAGCTGCAAGCGGCTTTAGTGGCGGCGAGGCTAATGAGCGGCCCCGTTACCGGGACCTTTGACTGGCAGACGCGCCTTGGCGTGATTAGGGTGCAGCACAGTGAGGGCTTGTTGGCCGATGGCGTGACGTCACCAGAAGTGATTAACGCACTTAACGTGATGCTGGTGCGGCAGCCTATTCACAGGGATGCTCAGCTAGAGGCGGCGGTGGAGTGGCTGCGGCGCTAGGCGTTAGGCGTTAGGTGTGAGGCTTGAGGTGGTAGTGGCTGTCCGCTTTCGGCTTTCCGCTACGGAGCACGGAGCACGGAGCACGTCTCCTCGGGCGACCAGTGACGAATACAAGGAGGTGTCGCCATGGACAAATTCAAAAGCACGATAGGCCAGGAGTTTATCGAAAAATCGAAGTACCGGTACAGTGTAGCATCTGACCAGGAAAAGGAGCTGCCGCAGCCGCCGTTAGACCGGGAGATTGAGGCGGACAAGTTGGTGATTGAGTTACCGGCCCCCGAGGAGCTGGCGATACCGCCGATTGATTTGCTCGTGGCAATTGAGAACCGCAAAAGCACGCGCAAGTTCACAGATGGTTGGATAACGCTCAAAGAGCTTACCTACTTGCTCTGGACCACACAGGGCGTTAAGCGTGTAACCAGCCGCCCGGCGACACTTCGCACCGTGCCTTCGGCTGGGTCCCGCCATCCGCTTGAGACTTACTTGTGGGTGCATAGGGTAGAGGGCTTAGTTCCGGGAATTTACAGGTATAAGGCGATTGGGCATCAGCTGGTGCAGCTGGACACTAGCGCAGGTTGGGGCGAAAAATTGTCGGATGCGTGCTATGAGCAGCCTTTTGTGGGAGATGCGGCGGTGAGCTTCTTTTGGGCGGCGGATATCTACCGCGCTGAGTGGCGGTACAGCGAGCGGGCGTATAGATACATCTTGCTTGACGCGGGCCATGTATGCCAAAACCTGCACCTAGCCTGCGAGGCCATTGGTGCAGGGATGTGTGCGGTCGGCGCGTATCACGACGACGCGCTAAACGCTTTGCTTGGACTTGACGGCAAAGAGCAGTTCGTGGTTTACGCCGCCGCCGTCGGCACAAAGTGAAACAAAAGAAGCAAAAGGGAAGCAAAAGGGACGGAGCCTTTTGCTTCACTTTGACATTCCTGACCCTTCCTATTCCTGTGCTGCCCTCGCTAATGCCCCTGCTCCTGCTGCGCCAAACTGGCGCGATGGACAATGTTAGCACTGACCTCTAGCAAAGCTGCTATCTTGCGATGGCTGAGCAGGGTGCGCTGTATCAGCTCGGCGATTAGACCACACATGTGCTCGGGGTACCGCTTTAGAGAAGAGCGGTCGACGATGCCGTGAGCTCTGCAGTAATCCTCGATTACAGCTTGAGCGTGGTTTGTTCTTTGCCGCGCGACATCCTCATCTGTGTCCAAGTACTCGTGTGGGTCTGGTTCGCCGTGAAACGCGGTGAACCCTTCTAGCCCCCTTGAGACTAGGCCTAGGACGAACAGCTGCTGCGCGGGGGCAACGACATCGAGATTACCAAGATACTCGCGGAAGCTACTCCATGTGTACTGCTTGGCGTCGTGAGCTAGGCCCGCCTTTACGGGGTTGTTGTGTATATAGCGGATGACGTGTAGCAAGTGCGCTTCGCTCGCAATGATTTCGCTCCTGTAGCGGTTCTGAAACACGTGGCCTACTCGGTCGTGGAGCGAGTTGTACCACATGGCGTATTTCAGGTTGAGCGCGCGTATGGCGTGCATAAGCGCGTCTGGCTCAGCCTGAAGTACGAGGTGAACATGATTGTCCATCACGCAGTAGGCGGCGATGCTTAGCTCGGCCGCCTTTTTTAGGGTTCTGACGAAATAGGCTTTTTCTCCGTTTGACTGATAGATAAAGTCGCGATTGATGCCGCGCATCATGACATGGTAGTACCCGGTGGGGCTAACCTCGCGCGCTTGCCTAGGCATATGCTCGCCTCCCTGCTCTTTTGAATCTTGCCTCTTGTTTCTTGATTCTAGCAGTTTGGCGGCTGTGAAGCAATAGGCTCCGTCCCTTTTGCTTCACCTTTTGCTTCATAGACGTAGTAGCCTTTGTCGCGCGCGCGAATGTGCACGGCGGAAAAAAGCAAAGCGAGCTCCTTCGCTGTTGAAGGAGCGCCTTGTTTCTTTTGGATTACTACCCACAGGCTGCCGCTTGGGCAAAGGTGCGCAGCAGCACCACGATACATGGCGAAAACTACGCTCTTGCCGGCGCGGATGGGTGGGTTTAGCAGTATGCAGTCGAACTTGCTTTGGTCAAGGGCGGTGAAGCCGTTGGTTAGGACAAAACGGGCATTGGTCACGCCGTTTGCCGCGCAGTTCTTGGCGGCAAGGTCGAGGGCGCGCGCGTTAACATCGGCAAAGGTCACGCTGTCGATTGAGCTGACGAGGGCGGCTGTGATGCCGAGCGGGCCGTAGCCGCAACCCATGTCGAGCACGGCGGCACCTTGGGGGATGCTCATCGCGGCGATGAGGGTCTGCGTGCCGTAGTCGACGCCGTCTTTAGAGAATACGCCGGAGTCCGTGAAAAAGCGGAGTTTCAGTCCGCGCAGGGTGGCCTGGACTTGCTTAATGTCGTGCTCGCTCGTAGGGTTTGGGGTGTAGTAGTGAGACATGTGAAGCAAAAGGCTCCGTCCCTACTGCTTCAGGGAGGCGGCGATGAGGTCGCGGAAAAGGGGGTGGGGACGGTTGGGGCGGGACTTAAACTCGGGATGGAACTGCACGCCGACAAAGAAGGGGTGACTGGGGTCCTCGACTATTTCCACTAAGCGGCCATCAGGCGAGGTGCCCGAAATGACCAGCCCGGCTTGGGTGAGCTGCTCGCGGTATAGATTGTTAAACTCGTAGCGATGGCGGTGCCGCTCGTCGATAAGCTCTTGGCCGTAGGCGGCGTAGGCTTTTGTGCCCTTCTGGAGCTTGCAGGGGTACGCCCCTAGGCGCATGGTGCCGCCAAGATTGTCTAGGTTCTTTTGCTCGGGCAATAAATCGATTACGGGATAGAGGCAATCCCTAAACTCGGCGCTGTCGGCATCTGCTAAGCCACACACAGAGCGCGAAAACTCAATCACCATTGTCTGCATGCCGAGGCACAACCCAAGGAAGGGGATGCGGTTGGTGCGAGCGTAGTTTACGGCCATTATTTTCCCAAGAATACCCCGCCCGCCAAATCCGCCCGGTACGACGACGCCGTCAACGCCAGCTAGGTGCAGCGCTGCGCCCCCCTTTTCGATATCCTCGGAGTTAACCCAAACGATGTCAACCTTGGCGGAGTGAGCAAAGCCTGCGTGGTAGAGTGCCTCGGCCACGCTCAGGTAGGCGTCGTGCAAGGCCACGTATTTGCCGACAACAGCAATGCGCAGCCTGTTGCTTAAGCTGTTAATGCCCGCAACCAGCTCTCGCCATCCCAGGAGGTCGGGCGCGCCCGCTGTGAGCTGCAACCGCTCGATAACCAACTCATCCAAGCGCTGATCTGCTAAGCGCAGGGGTACTTCGTAGATGGAGGGAACGTCTAAGTTCTCCATGATGGCGGCAGGGTCGATATCGCAGAGCAGCGCGATCTTGGCCTTAAGTTCAACGGAAAGCGGCGCGCTGGTGCGGCAGACCAAGACGTCGGCACGGATACCGATACTGCGCAATTCCTTGACGCTGTGCTGTGTGGGCTTGGTCTTAAGCTCACCGCCGATACTAAGCTGCGGCACTAAAGTGACATGCATGTAGAGTACGTTCTGGCGCCCAACTTCAATGCGCATTTGACGAATGGCATCAAGGAAGGGCAGTGACTCGATATCCCCCACTGTGCCACCGATTTCAACTATGACCACGTCCGCCCGGCTTTCGAGCGCGAGGCGGTACATGCGCTCCTTGATTTCGTTGGTAATGTGAGGGATAACTTGCACCGTGCCGCCGAGGTAGTCGCCCTTGCGCTCTTTATCGATTACGGTCTTATAGATGCGGCCGGCGGTGACGTTATTAAGACTCGATAGATTAATGTCCAAGTACCTTTCGTAATGGCCGATATCCAGATCGGTCTCGGCGCCATCGTCAGTGACAAAGACCTCGCCGTGCTGATACGGGCTCATGGTGCCGGGGTCGACGTTAATGTAGGGGTCGAATTTGAGGACGTTAACGCTTAAGCCTCGCACTTTGAGCAGCCGTCCTAACGATGCGGCGGTGATTCCTTTACCTAAGCCGGATACGACGCCCCCGGTGACAAACACGAATTTAGCCATACGACCCCTCCTTGCAGTGAAACGCTTATCCGTCCAGTTCGTCTTCGGCTTCGTCGGCGGTCTCTTCTACCGGCGCCGCTTCTTCAGCGCTAAAAGTCTCGTCTTCCTCTGTGTCGAGGGGGACGATCAGCTCGCTTTCGTCATCGAGATCGTCCTCTTGTTCCTCATCGAAGAGGTAGTCGCCTGCCTTAGGAAGATAATCCCCGGGGATAACCACGGGGGTGGACTTGTGGTTAGCGGGCGCCCAGTCCCTAAGCCCCCAGATGCCCCTGCCCATGTGCACAAAGCGCGCATCGAGGTTGATTTGGGTGAGGATATGGGCCATCTGGTCAGGCAAGGCGGCAACGTCGCTGCGCTCTGACAGCACGGCCTGAATAAGGTCCTTGTAGTGGGTGGCTTGCCTGCGCTCGCGCAGTAAGCGGAGGGCGATATCGGGGAAGGATTCTTTGGTTTTGCGCACCGATTGATTCAATGAGAACAGCCTCCTCGCTGTGGTTGTCTTGGAGTATTATATGCATTTCTTAGGGAGATGCCAAGTGGGAAGTGAGAAGTGAGAAGTGGGAAGTGGGAAGTGAGAGGCGCTTAATGCTCAGTAGTTTGCGGTTGACGGTTGACGGTTGACGGTTGACGGTTGACGGTTGACGGTTGACAGTTGACGGGGGACAGTTGACAGTTGACGGGGGACGGTCAGCACATAGCACAT
>QLUB01000085.1 GCA_018725205.1 candidate division NPL-UPA2 bacterium | reverse complement strand
GGGGAACGCGGTCGGTTCTGGCAGCTCTCTTGGTAGCGATGACTTGGGGGGCATCGCAGTTTGCTGACCTACGCGAGTATCTGCGGTTTGTCTTCGTCCCCGGCGCAGCGGCAGGGACGCCTTGGGCGGTGTGGTTAGACTGGCAGCCGCAGGAGGAGGTCGCCCTACCTGTGTGGGTAGCCGTGACTGGCCGACAAGACGCTCTCGCCTTCGATTGGCCGGTGGAAAGTGTGTCTTTCACTAAAGCTGAGGGCGGGGTGTACCTTGAGAGCACGCGCGGAGGCGCTGTGCAGGCTGTGCTGGCAGGGAATGCGGTACAAGTGGATGAGCCTCTGGGACAAGTGACGCTTGATCACGGCAGCGGTATGCGCACCGTGTACCGGGACTTAGGGGAAATAATCGTGCGGCAGGGTGATCAAGTGGCTCTGGGGCAGATATTGGGAAGAGTTGGACACAGCGAAAGACTCTTTTTTGCCCTTAGTCTAGCGAACAGGCTAGTTGACCCCACTACACGCGTACGTTCGTCTCCACGTTGATGTATCTTGGCCAAGTTCTAGGGGTGAGCCTCAAGGTTCACTATCTTTTTTTGTTGTGGCTCTTCGTCTCGGCTACGCTGGGTGACTGGGTTTACACGGCCATACTGGTGTTCTCGGTGTGTTTTCACGAACTAGGACACATTCTCGCCGCTCTCAATTGCCGTGTAGGCGTGGAGGAAGTGGTGCTGATGCCCTTTGGCAGTGTGGCCAAGTTCGGACGCTGGCTAGGGGTCGAACCTAAGACCGAAGCCGCGATTGCTTTGGCGGGTCCCGCCAACAGCTTGGTGCTCTGCGTCGTGGGCCTGCTCTGGCAAAGTGCGGCATGGGGGGATGCCCTCCTAGAGGTAAACCTGCTTCTCCTGACTGTCAATTTGCTGCCCATTTTACCGCTTGACGGCGGGCGCATTGTCAGGAGTGCGATAGTTAGGCGACGGGGTCTTGCCGCCGGAGCTACATGGGGGCTTCTCTGAGTGGCTGCGTTGCTCTTCGTTTACGGTGTCTCCAGCGTCAACGCGGTAGTGTTGGCGGTATTTCTAGGGTATAATTAGACTAAGCAACGAAAAGACGGTTAGGGGAGAATACATGACCTTGATCCCATCATATATTCGCGAATTATTGCCGAAAGTGAACAAACCGGCGCGCTACACCGGTGGCGAAGTCAATGCGGTGCGCAAAAATCCTGCTTCAGTGTCCGTACGCATTGCCCTAGCCTTCCCCGATACCTACGAAGTAGGTATGAGCCACTTAGGGCTTAAGATTCTCTACCAACGCGTGAACGCCTTGCCCGATGCCGCCGCCGAGCGTGTTTACGCACCGCACACCGACATGGGCGAGCAGCTGTTTTCGTGGGGAGTAAAACTCTACTCGCTTGAGAACTATAGCCCCTTGATGGAATTTGATGCCATTGGGTTTACTTTGCAGTATGAGCTTAGTTACACCACCATCCTGTGGATGCTCGACCTAGCGGGCATCCCTTTGACAAATGACGCACGTCAAGAACAACACCCCCTCATTATTGCCGGCGGTCCGTGTGCGTTTAACGCCGAGCCCGTCGCGGATGTGTTTGACGCCATTGCCCTAGGCGAGGGCGAGGAAGTCATTTTGGACATACTTCAGGTCCTACGCCTGCGAAAAGCGCAGGGACTTTCTCGACAGGAGACCCTTGGCCTGCTAGCGGCAGTGCCCGGAGTCTATGTGCCGAGCTTATACCGCGCGTCATACAACGACGACGAAACATTTGCGGGAATCGTACCTGTCGATAAAGCGGCTCTCCCGATAGTAAACAAGCGGGTGCAGCAGGAACTTAAGCCAGAGTACCTTGTGACTTCACCCGTAATACCCTATACAGACGTGGTACATGATCGGCTGATGCTGGAGATTTTCCGTGGTTGTGCGCGCGGCTGCCGCTTCTGTCAGGCAGGCATGTTGTATCGTCCCGTACGCGAATTTTCGACAGACCACGTATTGAACGCGGCTGGCACAGCGGTAAAGAACACTGGCTATGAGGAAATCTCCTTGACTTCGCTCTCGACTATGGACTATAGCAATATAGGCCCCCTGTTATCTCAATTAGTGGATAAGATGAACTGTCAAGGCGTAAATCTTTCCTTGCCCTCGCTCAGGGTCGACAGTTTCTCCGTAGAGTTAGCGGGTCAAGTCGCCAAACGAAAGAAGTCCGGGCTAACTCTTGCGCCGGAGGCCGGTTCCCAGCGCTTGCGTGATTGTATTAATAAACAGGTGACAGAAGAAGACCTGCTGGGTGCTTGTCGCGGCGCGGCGCGGTTAGGTTTTAAGAGTGTTAAGCTCTATTTTATGATTGGGTTGCCCACCGAGACCGAGCGCGACCTCGCGGAGATGGTAGAACTCATCGTTAGGGCGGCCAAGATTTTGCCTGTCACTGTCAGCGTCGCATCATTCGTACCTAAGCCCCATACGCCTTTCCAGTGGGAAGCGCAGTGCTCCATGTATGAGTTAGAAGAGCGCCAGCGCTACTTGCGCGATAGACTGCGCACGCACAAGCGGGTGACCTTTAACTATCATGACGCTGATACGAGCTTTCTTGAGGCCATTTTTAGCCGGGGAGACAGGAGGCTAGGGCAAGTAATAATAGATGCCTATCGCCGTGGCTGTAAGCTTGACGGTTGGAGTGAGCACTCTAGATTTGATCTCTGGATGGAAGCCTTTGGGGAGGTCGGCATTGACCCCTGCTTCTACGCTAACCGCGCGCGCGGGGCGGACGAGCTTTTCCCTTGGGAACATTTATCCCCCGGTGTCAGCCGAGCCTTCCTGTGTCGGGAGCGGGAGCATGCCCTTAAGCTGAGTCATACCGCCGACTGCGCGCGAGCGAGCTGCGCAGACTGCGGCGTATGCCCAGGGCTTCAGGTGAACACCTATACTGAGCTAGAGCGCGCATGATGAGAGTATGGCTTAAATTTGCGCGCGCCAATGAGCTGTCCTTTATTTCCCATCTTGACGCACTGCGGGCCTTTTCCCGCCTGCTGCGTCGTGCCGGGCTGCCGCTCGCGTATAGCAGGGGCTTTAACCCGCATCCGCTGCTGTCGCTCGCGGCCCCCCTGCCTTTAGGTTTTGGCAGTGAGGCCGACTATCTAGATGTGATGCTAGCCGAAGCTAGGCCCTGCGAGGACATAGCGCAAGCCTTGCTCGGCTGTGCAGGGGGGGACTCCCTTAAGCTGTGCGGGCTGAAGGTAGTGCCGGAGAGAACGCCGGCGTTAGCGTCGCTCGTAAAGTGGGCGGAGTACATAATCGAACTTGGGGTAGGTGCCGACACACTAGGTGATGCCATCACAAGGTTTAAGGCCCGTCCGGCGGTTCCTTTCGTTAAGGAAACCAAGCGGGGGAGCCGCGACGTAGATGCCAAAGGGCTTGTCTGGCGCCTGACGCAAACACACTCAGGGCTTAACGCTGTACTCAGTATGGCTGAGCCGGCGGTACTTCGCCCGGAAGAACTCGTGCACCTCCTGACAGTTACGGGGGAGCCATGGAAAATAGACTGGATTACGCGGCGGGAGCTACTTACCGAGCAGCTTGTCGCGCCGCTAGAACTAAGACTTGACGGATAGGGGTGAGAAAATGCCTAAGGAAATCATCATTAACTGCGGCACTAGGGACACTCGCGTGGCAGTTCTAGAAAACGGGGAACTTGTGGAGCTGTACTTAGAGAACCAAAGTGAGCAACGCCTTGTAGGCAATATCTACAAAGGCAAAGTGTCAAATGTACTCCCCGGGATGCAGGCCGCTTTCGTGGATATCGGCTTGCCGAAGAACGCTTTTCTGTATGTCGATGATGCGCTGGAAAACGTGGTTGGAGTAGACGACCTGCCGGAGAAGGTAAACAGCAAGACCACCATTAAGGACGTACTTAAACCGGGGCAATCCGTCGTCTTACAGGTTGCCAAGGAGCCCTATGGCACAAAAGGGGCGAGAGTTACTCGCCACATCACCATTCCCGGCCGCTTTCTCGTCTTTATGCCTACGGTTGATTACGTAGGCATATCGCGCCGCATTGCTGAGGGTGAAGAGCGCGACCGCCTGCGTAAAATTGCGCATGAGCATAAACCTGCGGGCACAGGGCTCATCGTGCGCACCATGGCGGAGGGCGTGCCTAGCGACGAGATAAAGAAGGACATCGACGCGCTGGCCAAGCTGTGGAAGCGTATCCGCACGCGCGGCAAGACTGCCAAGCCGCCAACCATGCTGCACAAAGACTTTGACTTGCTGTACCGCATCGTGCGCGACTCCTTTGACCACGACGTCACACGCGTTGTCGTCGACAGCGCACACGAGTACGAAGTCGTGCTCGGCTTACTAGAGGAGTCCTTGCCGCAGCTTAAAGACCGCGTTTTTCTCTTTCAGCAACAGCGTCCTATTTTTGAAGTTTTCGGTATTGAACCGCAAATCGAGAAGATCGTAGCGAAGAAAGTTTGGCTGAAGTGCGGCGGCTACATCGTCATTGACCAAACAGAAGCTCTAACCTCGATTGACGTCAATACCGGCAAATTTGTAGGCTCCACTAATTTAGCGGATACGGTGCTTAAGACAAACCTCGAAGCCGCGCGTGAGATTGCGCGACAACTGCGACTCCGCAATATCGGCGGCATCATTATCATTGACTTCATCGATATGGAGACCGCAGACCACAAGAAGAAGGTTTTAGCGGCGCTGACGGAGGCCACAGCCGGTGACAAAGTAAAGTCTTCCATACTGGGCTTAACACAATTAGGGCTCGTGGAGATGACCCGCCAGAAAGCTCGGCTGGGCTTAGCTGATTCGCTCCTGCGTCCATGCCCTTGCTGTGAAGGGAGCGGCAGGGTTCTAGCGGAGGATGTCGCCGGCAGTCGCATTGAGGGCGAGCTCAAGCGCTTCCTTGAGACTTCGGAAGACCCTGCCGTCTTAGTGCAAGTGCATCCCCTCACCGCCGGCAACCTGATTGGCATGAATGCCGCCAATTTAGAGCGTCTGGAAAAAGAAAACAGCAAGCGCATTTTTATCCGCGGCTCGCTGCAAATGAAGCCTGATGAGTACAAGATTACCTTGTCCGGCTCAGTAGAAGAAGTCGAGCGCGCGGCCATCCCCGTAAGCGTAGGCGAAGTCCACACCTTGTTGATTGATAGCCAACACAACACCCGTCCTCAAGACGGCGTGGCGCGCATTGAAGGCTATGTTATCCAAGTCGAACAAGCAGGCACTTTCATCGGCCAAAAGGCCACCTTCGAGATCACCCGTGTCCACCGCACCTTCGCCAAAGCCAAACTCTTCACCCGCTAAAGAACGATGTTGACGATGGGGACGACGATGGACGGTTTTTTTGTTCCAAGGGACGGTTCGTTCTGCTTCCCTGATGCTGCGAACGCACTAAACGCACTACGATTCGTAGTGCGTCCACATACTGATGATTTTCACTGTATGGCGGTCTTCGATTACCTGATATACTAACCTGTGCTGGATGTTGATTCTGCGCGAGTAGGCCCCCTGCAAGTCACCCACGAGCTTTTCGAATGGCGGTGGGGATTGATAGGGGTTTTTTCGCAGTACTTCAATGAGAGCCCTAGCCTTGCCGTCAAGCTTGCTTGCCTTGAGTTTCTCGATGTCTTTTATCGCCTTGTTATGATAAACAATGGTGTACATTACCAGTGGACCTTGTCTTCGGCGACACAATCGTCCACTGGCGTCTTTAAGCCTTCCATTATGCGTTCACGCATGTTAGGGATAGTGCAGAGGTACAGAGTTGCCATCAAGCCCTTGTAGTCTTCTTCACTGAGAATTACAGCGTTGCCCTCTTTAGTGCTTACATTGATTGGCTCGTTAAACTTTACGGTTTGTTCTAACATGCTGAAGACATTCTTTCGGAAATTAGTGATGGTCGTATTGATCACCTTTAGCACCTCCACATCGTCCTGTGTGCATTATAGCGTACATGCAACGCTTTGTCAAGGTTGGGGTTCATCCCCTCTACCACTCCACGTAGCTCTGTTGCCCTTCCAAAAAGCGGGCCAAGGCGTAAATCGCGTCAGAAAGCCGATTGACATACTTGATTAGCTCGGCACTTACGGGCACATGGCGGCTGAGGGTGAGAATGCGCCTCTCTGCCCGTCGGCAGACTGTGCGCGCGACGTGTAAAGCTGCCGAGGCTTGGGTGTTGCCGGGGATGATAAATTTGTCGACTGGGGCCATGCGCGCCACATACTCGTCGATAACCTTTTCCAGCCCAGTTGTATCCCCCGCGCCGATTCTGTGGGGGAACTTGGCGCCATCCGTAGTGGCTAGCTCGCCCGCCACACGAAAGAGGTCTTTTTGCATTTTGTGGAGCAAGGCCCGCATCGCTTCGTCTTCGACAAAAGTCTTGGCTAGACCAAGCAAAGATGTCAGTTCGTCTACGGTGCCGTAGCTTTCAACCCGGATATCATCCTTGGCCACGCGTGTCCCGTCGTATAGGCTTGTGTCGCCTGCATCGCCTGTCTTAGTGTAAATCTTCATCTGCATCCCCCTCGTCTTATTGACGCATCCAGCGCCACATTTCCGCCGGCGTTGGATTCTTTCCGTACATGAGCATGGCCGTGCGAAAAACTTTGCCCGCTAACTTCATCATCAGGCCGGTCAGCAGGAGCAAAAGCAAAGCGGGCAGGACTATATCTACGGCTGTAAGCGTAGTTGATAGTGCTAAGCGCATTACCATTACCCCAGGTGCGGCAAAGGGGAAGTAAGAGCCAATCATTGCCACCAGGCCGTTGGGGTTAGCGATAACCGGGCCGATAAACAACACCGGGATCATCGGCACCATAAATACCATGCTCTGAAAGTTAGTGGCTGTAGCCATGTCCTCAATAGTTGCCCCAATCGCGACCAGCACAGAGGCATAGAGCACATAACCGCCTAGGGCAAAGAAAAGGATAAGCGGCAGGAAGGGCGTCGCCAAGTAATGGAGCACCGGTATGTCATAGAATAAGTATGCGGCGGCGATGCCAAAGACAAGCCAAGCAGCGATTTGGATCATGCCGAGCAGGCAGTTGCCGATAATCTTTCCTTGCATGAGACTATCAGGGCTGACGGAAGACAGGAGAACTTCCGCCATCCGGTCCTTTTTCTCGGTCACAGCGCTCTGCAGCGTCATCATACCGGTGATAAAGACAGCCATAAGGATAAGGCCGCCAAATACCAAGGGTACTAGGTGCGCGTACATGTCTTCCTGCTGCGTCAGCGAGGTCGTCACCACATGGAAAGGTGCCATGGCTAGGCCTATAATTTCTGCTGACACACCGTGTTCTTGTAGCGCATGATAGCGGAGCACTGAGGACAGCAACGCAGAGAAGCCCTGCAGGGGTGGTATGCCGTCGCCGCCGACCGTAATTGTGGCGGTGCGCGCGGCTAGCGCTGTTCTGTCGAGCACCACAAACCCCATAGTGCTTTCGCCTAGGATTTCTTCTTTAAGGGCGGTCAGGCTCCCAGTGTAGGGAACCAACTCAATGTTCATTTCATCTGGCTTTAGCGCAACAAGCGTCTCGGATATGCCGAGCTCATCAAGTACAAACAGGCGGAAGGGTTGGTCGGCATCGATTCTCTGCAGCAGGGTCGGGATACCGCCAAAGACCAACATAATTATCGGTGTCAGCAAAATGCCAATCAAGAACGAGGGGTTCTTGAGCATCTTTAAGACTTCCCAGCGCGCTACACGCAAGCTATCGCGCCACATGACTAACACCTCCTTGAGTAACATTGACGAAGATGTCATGGAGCGAGATGCGCTCTACGTGCAGTTCATCGATTTCTGTTCCGGCCGGAAGTTCCTTTAGCAGCTCGCCCACGGACGAACTAGCGTGTACATACAGCGTCGTCTTCGCCTTATCTCGTTCTGCGCGCCTGACCGCAGGCAGCCGTTCAAAGTCAATGTGACTGTTATCGCCGTGGATAACGCACTTTTGCTCGGCGAAGCGGGTTTTGATGTCGCTCATCCTCCCGTACACGGCCTGCTGCCCCTGGTTGATCAAAGA
>QLUB01000084.1 GCA_018725205.1 candidate division NPL-UPA2 bacterium | reverse complement strand
CTAACCGAGGGGACCGCACGGTTGGCCAGCTCTGCGGCTGGTGTTGTCAGCAAGATCCCATTCTGCGCGCACTCCGCCATGCGCCTTCGACTTAGTACGCCTACGGGCTTGCCCATGGCACTTACCAAGGCGAGGTATTCGAGGTTGTAGAGCTCAAACGCCAACTTGGCCTCAATTAGGGTCTTATCCGCAGGCAAAAAGCCGTGTGCGTCCAAAAGAGCGTCTTTACCTTTCATACTTCACCAACCCTTACCGTAATTTTGTTCAATTATACCATGTATACCATGGCGATTGTCTCTGTCCCGAATAACCAATATATCCCACGATTTGGCGACCGTCTCTGAGCACACACTACACTCGGTCGTGAGACCTAAAACTTTTGGAGGTGGGTTTGTGACAATCGCAGGTCAAGTAGCACAGTGCCTAGCAAACATCGAAAGCGCGGCAGCAAATCTGAAGAGCTTCTCCTTGCAGACACAAGACCAGCAGGCCAAGCAGATGTTTCAGCAATTAAGCCAGACCATGGACCAATCCGCACAGCAACTTAAGGGAAGAATGGACTATATTATGCAGCAAGAGCCCCAGTACAGTCAGGAGATTCAGGGCACTTACGGCATGCAGAGCGGCACACCGGGCACGGGCGGGCAAAAACCCAAGCGCGATAAAGGCCCTACGTCCTACTAGTAGACCAAAGACAGACAAGCGGGCAGGGAGGTGGCGCACATAACACTACTTGTGGTATTAGCGCGCACTTTCGCTGCCTTTGTCTTTTTGTTCGGCATGGTTCGGCTGATAGGCAAACAGCAGCTGAGCCAGATGACCTTCTTTGACTTTATCTCCGGCATCACCCTCGGTTCCATTGCGGCCAGCGCGGCAGGTGATCTGACGGTAGGCTGGGAGGCTTGGGTGGTGCTTGTTTTCTGGACGGGGCTAACGATTCTCTCAGCCAGTCTTGCCCTGTACAGCCGCAAGGTGCGTAAGATCCTAGACGGTGAACCGACGATTCTCGTGCACAGGGGCAAGATTCTTGAAGAGAACCTCGGCAAAGTACGCTACACAGTGGACGATTTGCGTGCGCAGTTGCGCGCTAAAAATGCCTTTAGTTTTAGCGACGTGGAATATGCCATACTTGAGACTACAGGGGAACTGAGCGTGCTGAAGAGACCGCACAAAGAGCCTCCCACAGAGGACAACGGCATCGAGACTGAACTTATTGTGGATGGGGAAATTGTGTCTAAGAACCTACGGGACTTAAACAAGGATGAAGTGTGGCTGCGCACGATGCTGAAAGCTTACGGCGTGGAGTTCGTCAGCGAGGTCTTCTACTGTTCCTTGGATGAGCAGGGGCACCTTTTTGTGGATAAGTACGACGACCACCTTGTTAATGTGCGCGATCCCAGCGACTACAAACTCGACGCGTGGGTAAATATGGACAGAGAGGACAGGCGCTAGGCCTGTCCTTCTTACTTTGCTAGATGGCAGGCCACATAGTGCTCTGGCCGCACTTCTAACCACTCCGGTATTTCGCTCTTGCAGCGATCGACGGCGTAGGGACAGCGCGTATGGAAACGACACCCTGCGGGAGGGTTAATGGGGCTTGGGACATCGCCTTGCACCGCGATCCGCGAGCGCTGGCGTCTAGCATCAGGTTGCGGGATGGCCGAGAGCAAGACCTGCGTATACGGATGGAGGGGCTCGGCATAGAGCTTGGTGGACGTGGTCATCTCCACGAGCTTTCCTAGATACATGACGCCTACCCGATCAGAGATGTGCTTGACCACGCTTAGATTATGCGCGATAAAGAGGTACGTCAGGTTGTATTCCTTCTGTAGGTCTTCCAAGAGGTTGAGGATCTGCGACTGAATAGAGACATCTAGCGCCGACACCGGCTCGTCACACACGATTAGCTTTGGGTTTAAGGCCAGAGCGCGTGCTATGCCAATGCGCTGCCGTTGCCCACCGCTAAACTCATGTGGGTAGCGGCGATAATGGTACGCAGCTAGGCCTACTTTTTCTAGCAGCTGTTTGACGCGGCCCTCCAGTTCAGCGCCCCCCACCAGTTTGTGGATGCGCAGCGGCTCGCCAATGATTTGTCCCACCGTGAGACGGGGGTTCAGAGACGAATACGGGTCTTGAAAGATAATCTGCATGTCACGCCGCTTAAGGCGTAGTTCCTGTTTGCGGAGCTTCCGGAGGTCTTGACCCTCAAACTTTACTTGGCCGGAAGTCGGTTCCTGCAGGCGCAGAATGGTGCGCGCAGTGGTGGTCTTACCGCAACCGCTCTCGCCTACTAAGCCTAGTGTCTCGCCTCTCTGCACGGAGAAACTGACGCCGTCGACCGCGCGCACGTGATTGACAACCCGACGCAAGAAGCCTGTGCGTATCGGAAAGTACTTGACGAGGTTGTTAACCTCAAGTAATAAGTCGCTCATGCGGACACCTCCCCGGTGTTGCGGTCAGATAGGGGATACCAGCAACTGACGCGGTGTCCATCGCCGATATTGACCTCTAGGGGTGATTCGGTGTAGCACCGCTCCTGCGCGTAGGGACAGCGCGGATTAAAGCGGCACCCAAGCGGCATATGCATGGGGTGTGGCACCACGCCTTTAATGACGTGCAGGCGGTCGCTTCGCCGGTCTAGCCGCGGAATGGAGTGGAGAAGTCCTTCGGTGTAAGGGTGCTTGGGACGCTCAAACAGGTCTAAGGCACTCGCTTCTTCCACAATCTTTCCTGCGTACATCACTACCACGCGGTCGGCGGTTTCCGCGACGACGCCGAGGTCATGGGTGATCAGCACAATGCTCATCCCAAGCTCCTGGCGCAAATCGCGAATCAGGTCGAGGATTTGGGCTTGAATCGTGACATCAAGCGCTGTCGTAGGCTCATCCGCGATCAGGAGCTTTGGAGTACAGGCCAGCGCCATGGCAATCATCACTCTTTGCCGCATACCCCCTGAAAGCTGGTGCGGATAATCTAGGGCGCGACGTTCGGCACTCGGGATGCCTACCTTGCGCAACAGGTCAATCGCCCTAGCCAGTGCCGCAGGCTTACGCAGTTTCTGGTGCAGCTCAAGCGTCTCGGCAATTTGGTCGCCAATGGTAAACACCGGGTTAAGGCTGGTCATAGGTTCTTGGAAAATCATAGACATAAGGTTGCCGCGAATCCCTTGCATCGCCTTTTCACTTTGTGAAAGCAGGTCTTGCCCGAGCAGCTTAATACTTTCTGCTTCTACTCGCGCCGGGGGGATATCAAGGAGCCGCATTACGGACATCATGGTGACGCTCTTGCCGCAGCCACTCTCTCCTACTATGCCTAACGTTTCGCCTTGATCGACGTGAAAGGTGATGCCATCGACGGCGGGGATATAGTGCCCGTCTTTATCTCGAAATGACGTTCTCAGGTTGTTAACTTCTAGCAATCGCATAGTATAAACATCCTCCTATCGGGTGGCACGGGGGTCCAGTGCATCGCGCAAGCCGTCGCCCACATAGTTAAACGCCAACACGGTCACGAAGATAAACAGTCCCGGAATCGTGCTAATCCACGGTGCGCTTCTAAGGAGCGGCCTGCCGCCGTTTAGGATAGTGCCCCAGCTTGGCGGTGAAACGACGCCAAGTCCAAGGAAACTTAGGCCCGACTCGACCAGAATGGCACCTCCAATGCGTAGCGAGGCATTGACAATAATTGGAGCCATAGTATTAAGCAAAATATGCGTGAAAACAATGCTTGTATCGGTTGCTCCAACCGCACGCGCGGCTTCCACGTAGTCCATTTCACGTAGCGATAAAAATTGGCCGCGCACCATGCGCGCCAAGCCCGGCCACGCAGTTGCGCCAATCACAATCATAATGTTCATGGTGCTGCGCGGGAGGACGGCGATGACCGTCAGGAGCAGGAACATCGTAGGGAAAGAGGCTACCACCTCCGTAAAGCGCATCAGGATGTCGTCAATAACCCCGCCGAAGTAACCCGCTACGGCCCCAATTATCGTGCCGATAACCAAAGCAATGCCTGCCGCCACAAAACCCACCGCAAGACTAATGCGGCTACCCCACACTACACGGCTAAAGATATCGCCGCCGATGCGGTCAGTGCCAAACCAACTCGTAAACGATGGAGGATGCAACGACTTCGTGAAGTCCATGTGGTCGTAATGATAAGGCGCAACTATCGGCGCAAAGATGGCCATGCCATAGAGCAAGAGCAACACAAACAAACTAACCATGGCCAGCTTATGGCGGCGAAAACGACGCCAGACCATGCGCCCATAGGTCTCCTCCTTGGGCATTAAGGCAACATGAGGTTTCATCAAGCTCACCACCTTAGTTGTACTTGATGCGTGGGTCGACTACCAGATAAAGCATGTCCGCTACAAACGCGCCCAGAACCATCAGCGACGCTCCCAGCAGGTTAAAAGCCATAATCACTTGGTAGTCCCTCTGCATCACCGCATTCCAGCTTAAGAGGCCGACGCCCGGCCACGAGAAGATGGTCTCAATGATGACTGAGCCGCTAAACAAGATGGGCAGCTCAAAGCCAATCAGCGTGACAATGGGCAACAAGGCGTTACGCAGCGCGTGCTTAAGAATGACTTTGCTTTGCGGCAAACCCTTAGCCCTAGCTGTGCGCACATAGTCTTGGCTGATAACCTCCAGCATACTGGCGCGCATGTAGCGCGTGATGCTGGCTAAGTTCGTAAAGCTTATCACTGCTAGCGGCAAAATGAGATATCGCACGCGGTCGACCAAAAAATACCATAGCCCGTGTTCGGCAATCGAAACACCCCATGTGGCCATACCTGTGGTCTGGATAAAGGGGAAGCGCAGCCCTACATAGTAGAGGAGAAGCAGCGCCAACCAGAACTGGGGCATGGATTGTCCGAGGAAAGCATAAAACGTCACCAAATGGTCAAACCACGAATACTGTCTAACCGCAGAGATTATGCCAATAGGTACAGACAACACGTAGATAATAATTAAGGTAAGGAAGTTAAGCAGCAGCGTAGCGGGAAGACGAGCCGTAATCATATCTAGAACCGGCTCGCCCGTTACAAAAGAGTTGCCGAACTCGCCGCGGATAATTTGCCCCGCCCAGCGCACATACTGCTCTGGGATGGACTTGTCAAAACCATAGATGGCCGCAATGCGCGCTTTGTCCTCAGCGGTAGTGGTGCGGTCCGTCATGAGGTCGATGGGGCTACCCGGCGCAATATGCATAATACTAAAAGACACAATGCTGATGCCGATGAGGAGAACGAGCATCTGTACGAAACGTCGCGCGATGTACCCGGCCAAGGCTTACACCCTTTCCACGTATGCTTATTGAATGCACATCCAAAAAGACGGGCAGGGAGCAATTCTCCCTGCCCATTGCTCACTGTGCTATCTGCCGATAAACCACTTCTCTGGGAACAGCGTGCCGATATGGGACCACACTATCCCTTGAATGCGCCTGTGGTGGGCTGCCACTAAGTTGCGGTTGTAGAGGAAGACGTAGGGGAGTTCGCGGTTGAGAATCTCTGAAATTTGCCAGTAGAACTGACGACGCGTCTCCTGATCGAAGGTGGCGCGGGCTTGCTCAATGAGGCGGTCGACTTGAGGGTTGTTATAACCGACATCGTTAAAGCCCATCAGGATGCCCTCAGCGTTGAAACCAGAGGTAGAGTGGAAGAAAATAAAGTTGTCTGGGTCAAGACCTAGGTTCCAGCCCCACTGGTAGATCTCAAATTCGCCCGCGTCGAGCTTCCCGAAGTACACGGAGACTTCAAACAGCTCGATGGTCATGTCAATGCCTACCGCTCGCCACTGGTTGCGAATAATGGCCAGCATTTCGACACGGGTTTGGTCGCCGGAAGCGCTGATGAGGGTAAACGCAAGGCGCCGGCCTTGAGCGTTCATGCGGATTCCGTCCGCTCCCACCCTGTTCCAGCCTGCCTGCACCAGTAGGTCAATGGCTTTTTGCCTGTTGTGCGGGTAATTGTAGACATTGGGGTTATGTGCCCACGAAGTAGGCGGCTGGTCTGCGTTAATTACGGTGCCGTAGCCCCTAAACAGCGTTTGCACCATGCCTGGGCGGTCAAGCGAATACTTCATGGCATGGCGGACGCGCACATCTCTGAAGATGGGGTGGTCTTGCTTCATGCCAATGTACCAGTACCCGTGCTGCTTTAGCTCCCTAAATTGCAGTCGCGCCGCGTGGGTTGTGCGCACGCGCTCGATGTCGTCGACGGGAATGGAGCCCATCCAGTCAATCTGCCCGGCCTCAAGTGCCACGAGCATAGCTTGCGTGTCATGGATGATGCGGTAACGAATGTGCTGGATGTAGGGCTCGTTGCCGGCCCAGAAGTAGTTTGGGTTACGCTCAAGCACTACGAATTGCCCGGGGATCCATTGTCTAAAGAAGTAGGGTCCGGTGCCGATCGGGGAGCGGCTGCGGGCATGCTCGCGTAGTTGAGCCACAGGCGTGCCGCTAAAGATATGGCGAGGGATAATCCCAATCGTCAGTTTGGAGATGAACGCTGAGTCAACTTGGCTGAGGCGGATCACCAGTGTGTGGTCGTTCGGTGCGGTGATTTCCCGCACGGCACGGAAATCGCGCCTGCGTACGCCGGTATAGTCGGGATGCATAATGGCGTCGTAGGTGAACTTAACGTCGTGGGCGGTAAATGGCCTGCCGTCGTGCCATTGCACACCGCGGCGCATAAGGAAAGTGAGCGTCAAGTTGTCGGGGCTAACTATCCAGTCTTCCGCCAAGTCACCCATAAACTCTAGGCGCTCGTTAGTGCGCACGAGGCCGTTATGAATCATGTTGATAACCGAGTTTGAAGCGGAGTCGGTGCTGAGGATGGGGTTAAGCGTAGTGGGGTCGCCGCCTAAGCCAAACACGATTTCGCCGCCGACCGCGGCTTCTGTCGGGGTGGTGATGGCCACGGTATTGGTGGCCTGAATCCATTCCACCTTGCTCTCCAAAGTTTCGGCCACAAAGCGGCCGGGCACCATGGTGCGACCGTTAAGAATTTGCGGGGCTACGTCAATGGGCATAGGCGCGCCGTTAACAAAGGCCATCCGCTGCCCAAGCGTCAGCCTGACGGTAGTCTGTCCCCTTGTGCCGCGCACGGTGTTGGTGGCTTCGTCCCAATCCACCCTTGCTCCCAGAGCTTCAAAGATGGCGCGGAAGGGAACTAAGGTGCGCCCGTTCACTATGGCCGGAGCGACGTCAGTCACCAGTGGGCGGCCGTTAATGTTTACGGCAATCCTAGGCGACGCTGTGGCCGACGGCCCAGGGACGTAGAAGCCAGTGACTAGGAGCGATACGACCGCCAGAACAACTAGAGTTTTTCTTCCCATGTATTTCCCTCCTAAATGATGTCGAGTGTCAAGAAGCAATACTTCCTCATGCATAATACTATTCTAGCACTGGTGAATCCTGCATTTTGCGCAAAAAATGTTGCGGGTCAAGCAGGTCGCAGCCCGACTGGCGATAGTCTGGCGGCATAGCGCATCGGTGCCCTGAATAGTTATACATGATGTGGACAACTATACAGCAATTAAGCGGCCAAAGCAACGCCTTTTGTATTGCGATTCTATGACTTTTCTTAAGGGCCCGCGCTTCTGCATATACTAATGTGGCTTAAGAAAGGAGCGGGAAAATGCAGTTTACGCGTAACATATGTATGCTTGCCCTTATTCTCTGTTGTGGTGTGGGGACACAGGCTTTGGCTCGGGACGACGCTAGGCACTCCATAATTATAAACTTGCCGGAGTTTAGGCTGCGGCACTTTGTCGGTCAAGAGCAGGTGGCTTGTTACCCTATCTCCATTGGCAGGCCTAACACGCCTACGCCGGTGTCCCTGCCTACACGACGCTTTGAGATATTTACCAAGGTCAGGCATCCCGCGTGGCGCAGTCCCATAACCGGTCAAGTAATGGCGGCGGGACCGGCTAACCCGCTAGGCACGCGATGGTTAGGCTTAATGACTATCGATCGCATTACGCTGCGTGGTAACGAAACGTGGGAATCGCTCGCGCGCCAACACCGTACAACCGTGAGTTCTTTGCGCAGGTGGAGCAATCTGTCGGCTGCGGCGCGCATAGTGCCGGGGATGACTCTCCAAGTGCACCGGCACGATGGTTATGGCATCCACGGCACAAACGCTCCCGCTTCGATTGGCACTTCGGTTTCCCTGGGGTGTATGCGTATGC
>QLUB01000083.1 GCA_018725205.1 candidate division NPL-UPA2 bacterium | reverse complement strand
ACATGGCACATAGCACATGGCACATAGCACATGGCACATAGCACATGGCACATAGCACATGGCACATGGCACATAGCCACCACTGCATACCTTTCGCCACGTCGCGTGGTTTTCCTCTATTTCTTGCCCTGCCGCCGCGTCTGGCGTTCGTAGTCGCTCAAGATGCAGCCGCAGTAGTTCTGGCGGTAGAGTCCGAGCTCACGTGTGGGGGCAAAGGTCTCACGAAAGTGCGGACGGAAATCTTGATAGTAAAACGGAATGCCTACTGCCTCCGCTACTGCCTGAGCTGTAGCTACTAAATCAGCGTGTTTTTGATAGGGGCTAATCAGGAGCGTGGTAGAGAAAGCATCGTAAGCTTCGGCTTTTGCCCGTAAAGCTGTCTTTACCAGCCGCAAATGATAACAAGCGCGACACCTGCTAGGTAAAGAGCCTGCTGTTTCTCTAATCCACTCCGTCGCATCGCACGAATCGTCATGTAGCAACGAGACTCCGACGTTACTTGCGAAGACGCGAGCAGCCCCAAGCCGCCGAAAATACTCCTCGTAGGGATGAATGTTGGGATTATAGAAGTAACAGGCGACCGCGTGCCCGGCAAAGCTTAGGTGTTTAGTCACGTAAGTAGCGCAGGGGCCGCAACAGGTGTGCAGTAGAATGTCCATGTTTACCTCACTCTTTGTTCCAGTCCACATTCATGTGGTTATACGCCAGACGCGAAGCGAGTCGACCGCGCGGCGTCCTCTGCAGAAAACCAAGCTGCAGCAGGAACGGCTCAATAACATCCTCAATCGTCTCCGGCGCTTCGCTAATGGCTGCCGCCATAGTCTCTAATCCGACCGGGCCGCCGTCAAACTTAACCAGCAAGGCCTCTAGGAGCTTGCGGTCAACCGCGTCTAGCCCCAGGGCATCAACCTCAAGCATATCTAGCGCTCTGTCGGCAAGCAGAGCGGTAATCTCCCCTTCACCGCGCACTTCCGCAAAGTCGCGCACCCGGCGCAGCAACCTGTTTACCACGCGCGGTGTGCCACGGGAACGTCGCGCCAGTTCCTCGGCTCCCCGTTGTTCGATACTGACAGACAGGATACGGGCGGAGCGGCGGACAATCTGCTCGAGTTCCGACGGCGTGTAAAACTCCAAGCGGCACACGACGCCAAAGCGATCCCGCAGCGGAGAGGTAAGCGAACCGGCCCGGGTAGTGGCGCCAATTAGCGTAAACTTGGGCAAATCTAGTCGAATACTGCGTGCGCTCGGCCCCTTGCCGATGACAATATCCAGAGCGAAGTCTTCTAGTGCGGGATACAGCACTTCCTCGACAGAGCGACTCAAGCGGTGAATTTCGTCAATAAACAAGCAGTCGTTCTCAGCCAAATTGGTAAGTATGGCGGCGGCGTCGCCAGGACGCTCAATCGCCGGCCCGGAGGTAATGCGCAGTTGTGCGCCTAATTCGTTGGCTATCACACCGGCTAACGTCGTCTTGCCTAATCCAGGGGGGCCGTAGAGCAAGACGTGGTCAAGCGGTTCCCTGCGCCGCTTGGCAGCTTCAATAAACACCTGCAGGTTCTCTTTGGCTTTACTCTGGCCGATGTATTCCCGCAGGTACTTGGGGCGCAGGCTCGTATCCAACGCTTCTTCATCAGTCTGTGCATTGCTGCTGAGAATTCTTCTCTCCATTCGTCACTATCTCCCTTGCGCCAGTGTTCTTAGTACGGTCCGCAGTGCCTCTTCTACGGAAGCATCGGGCCCGAGCAGCGCTAGTGCCTGCTTAAGGTGCGGTGTATACTCAGGCTCTCCATACCCAAGCCCCCGGAGTGCCCGCGCGCATTGCCCCTCTACGCCCTGTGTCAGGGCCACATAAGAGATAGCGTGCGCAGTGCCCGGCGCGAGTGATATATGACGCGAAAGCTTATCTTTAAGTTCTAGCACCAAACGCTCTGCCGTTTTGCGGCCAACGCCGGGTATCTTGGTCAGCCAAGCGACATCACCCGCAACAATCGCTCCATAGACCGCCATAGCGCTACCCGCAGCACAAATACTAAGTGCTGCTTTAGGCCCAATGCCCGTTACGCCAAGGAGCGCTTCAAATAGCTGAACTCCCTCGGCTTCCGGAAAACCGTAAAGGGAGAGCTCGTCCTCCCGCACGTGCATGTACGTGTATAAAGTCACGTGTTCGTCGAGGGAGAGCTCAGCTAAGACTCTGCCTGTAGTAAAAATCCTGTAGCCGATGCCGTTGTTATCCACCACCGCCGCCGCGGGCGTCTTGTGCTTAAGCATGCCGGAGATGTAACTATACATTGCGCTCCCCCTTGCTGACGGCGCGTCGGTAGCGATAGGACTGCAAGTGGCAGAGACATATGGCTACGGCATCGGCAGCGTCATCGGGGCGAATTATGTCCTTTAGCCCAAGTAGAGACTGCACCATGCGCTGCACTTGCGTTTTGTCCGCGCGTCCATAGCCTGTAACTGCCTGTTTGACCTGCAAAGGCGTGTACTCTACGACTTCTAAGCCATGTTGAGCCGCAACAAGTACAGCTACCCCTCTCGCCTGCCCTACCGCCAAAGCTGTAGTTACGTTGGTGTTAAAGAATAATTGCTCAACGGCCACACAGTCGAGGGTAAAGCGGCGGCAGAGAGCGTCCAGTCCCTGAAATATTAGCTTAAGCCGCTCCGGCAAGGGGGCGTGAGCAGGCGTGCGAATACAGCCGTGCTCCAAAAGCGCAGCATGGCTTTTTTGTTCCTCTACCACGCCGTAACCTGTCAAGCCGATACCCGGGTCTATGCCAAGAATAATCACCCTATCACTCCCCTAGTGAACATCAGTTCGTGATAGCGGCTAGTTTTCCTGCTCAGGATTCGATTCCTTCGAGAAACAACATTAGGGCGTAGTCGTCGCGGATGGGGACACCGCGCTTGAGGCTAGCCTGGAAATCCTTGGGCAGCAGCTCTATACGCACGGCGGTCAGCTGCTTAAGTGGGGCATCTTGGCGCGGGCTGCCGTAGTAGATGGCCACATATCCGTCCTTGACACCGGCAAAGTACTGCGGGCGGCAGGCAAGGCATAGCACCGTAACACTCGCTTGACGCATCGCTCCGGTTGCGGAAGTAGAAATTTCCGCATCCTCCCACACGATGTCGCCCTCGGTCAGGTCAAAGTAGCGCAGTAATCCGGCGACACCGTCCTGCGGGGAGTGGGAGTAATAATGTCCACAGGCGAAGCGTAACCTGTAAGCTAAGAGCGACTCCACTGCATCGCCTAGCCCACTACCTTTCGGTAGCTCGGCTTCGGGAGGCAAAGGTTCAGTCAAAAAGGCGTAAAGAATCGCCGCACACACTAACGTCAACAGCGCTGCCGCACCGAGCAGCCACATTTTCTTGGACACAAAGACATCCTCCTTGTCGGTAGGATGTCTCTTGGGCCAAGGAATATGCTAGGGCTACAGCTTAGGCGTAGGCGGCAGCCGCTTCTTGTGCGCGCTTATCGCCGCTAAATGGTCAACCCGCTCTTTTACATGCGGCTCGGCCTCGCCTGTCAAGATGTACTGGTCAAGTTCGGCATAGGTGACGCCCATTTCTTCCTCATCAGTCTGATTTGCCCAAAGGCCAGCAGTAGGAGGTTTATCCAAAATAACCTGCGGCACATCGAGATATAGGGCTAACTCCCTAACTTGGGCTTTGACCAGGGAAACTAGCGGCATAAGGTCTACACCCCCGTCGCCGTGCTTGGTGAAGTAGCCGACCGTGTACTCGCTCAGGTTTCCGGTCCCAATCACCACACACGAATGCATGCTTGCGTAGAAGTAGAGAGCCGCCATGCGCAGCCGCGGTTTGATGTTAGCGAGAGTCAGGCGCGGCAACTCACCGCAAGCGAAAGGAGTGGCTACTGCACCGAGGAAAGCGTCATAGGCAGTAGATAGGTCTATATCCAGCACTTTTAGGTCGAAGGCTCTTGCCACCAATAGCGCGTGTTCGCGATCTATGGGGTCCGAGTGTATGGGCAAAATAACCCCGAGGGCGCATTCGGGCAGGGCGAGCTTTGCTAATCCCGCAACCACCGCCGAATCGAGGCCGCCGCTTAAGCCAAACACTACCCCATTCATGTTAGCGGCGCGCACCTGTTGAGCGATCCACGCGCTGAGCTTGCGCGCTGCGACTGCTGCTTCCATAGCAATCCTCCTTAATTAGGCGGTTAGAGGTCTACACATTGAATCTTATGCTCAAGATGTCTCCGTCGCTTACTACATAGTCCTTTCCCTCCAGTGAAACTAGTCCCTTCTCTTTAAGCTTAGCCGCGCCACCGTAGGTCTCTAGGTCGTGATAACGCATGGCTTCAGCGCGGATAAATCCCCGTTCTAAGTCGGAGTGTACTTTACCTGCCGCTTGTTTAGCCGTGGTACCTTGGCGCACTGTCCAGGCCCGCACTTCGTCCTCCGCTACGGTGAAGAATGAAATTAGTCCTAGTACTTGGTAGCTAGCACGCGCAACACGGTCAATGCCGGGGGCGTCTAGCTTAAGTTCGGCGAGAAATTCATCCCTTTCTGCACCGTCAAGCTCAGACACTTCCATTTCCGTGTTCGCACTCATTTCTAGGAGCGGCAACCCCCGCTCACGGGCGTAAAGCTGCAGTTCCTCTCTGTGAGGATACAGAGCGGCGACAAACTGCTCATCGTCTAGGTTAACGACCAAGACTTGGGGCTTGCCGGTAAGAAAAGTGTAGCTAAGGAGCAATCTCCCTTCCTCCGGCGAAAGCACAAATGTAGAAAATGGCTGCTCGGACTCTAGATGCTCTAAGATTCGCTCTAGCAGCCGCATTTCCTCCTCTGTTTGGGCAGAGCGTTTCTTGCTGTCGTTTAAGCGGGATAGACGCTTCTCCACAAAGGCTACATCGGCCATCAGCAGCTCATAGGCCACCGTTAAGACATCGCGGAGAGGGTCGATGCTGCCCTCCACATGCTCGAGGTCGCTCTTAAAGGCGCGCACCACGTGCACGAGCGCGTCTGACTGACGTATGCCGTCTAAGAAAGCGTTGCCGATGCCTAACCCCTCAGAGGCACCACGCACCAACCCCGGTACATCAATAAACTCAATCTGCGCATAGGTAGTCTTGCGTGGCCTGTACAGGTTCGCCAGAAAGTCCACGCGTCTATCCCTAACCGCAGCCAACCCTTGGTTGGATTCTGTCTTCCCCGAGAAGAACTTACTGGTTTCTTTGCGCGTGCCAGTAAGCAGGTTGAACATGGTGGTCTTACCCACCATGGGCAACCCAATTATTCCGCATGATGGCATCTAGTTAGAACCGCCTTCCGTTTCTGCTTCTTTATAGAGCGCGCTAACTTCTTTCACGGCGTCGCCCACAATGCGTTGCACATCGGCGAATATTATCCCAAAGCGCGCTTCGGCCTGAATGTAGTCGCGCACAAGGCTGTTCAGATTGATGATCTCCGCTAGCTTTTGCAGGGACTTCATCTCTGCTTCGTCAACCTGCTGCCCCGACATCAGCGCCGTCTGATAGGCAATCTCTTTTTTTCGGTAATCCTTAAACATCTCCAGTGACTGCGTGTCGTTGCTCAGCTTGCCCTGAGCCGTCAACAGCGCTTGATACTCCGGCGAGCTCCTAAAAGCGCGTGCTAATTCATGGGCTTTATCATGGACGAGCACAATGACCACCTCCTGTAATTCTAGAAGCTATTATATACTAAGGACAGGCACTTGTCGCGCGGCAAGGCCTAGGGATTGGTGATAATAAGGGATGGTGACAATACCGGATGCATTTAATCGCAGGGACTACCCGCGATGGCGCAAGCCTAGCGGAACTCATGAACATCACGGGCGGCAGCAAACGAAACTTCACTCCGGTTACGGAGGAAAGCCTGCTTCGCCTGTGGGGTCGTGGTCCTGGGTACGCAAGTGACGGTCTTTTGTTGGTTAGGGACGATACGGGTCAGCTGCTCGGAGCAACGCACGCTCTGTATGACTCCGCTGCACAGCGAGGATATTTGCCCTTTCTGTTGTCGCGACCGGACTATGAGGACTTGGTGTGGCCAATCCTCTTGTCAGCAAGCGAGGATCACTTACGTCGAGCTACGCGTCTGTCGATTGGCTCGCCCTATACTCCTCTCTACTGCGCCCTAGAGGGTCGCTTTCAGCCGCTGTGGGGAACTACTGAGGTGATGGAAGCTAGAGAGACGGATGCAAGGTTGACCGCTTTTCTTAGGGAGAGCGGGTTTCGCCTGCGCTATACTCACCTGAGCCTGACCATTAATCTCAAACCGTTGCCCGATCTGAACAACCCGCTCCCTGTGGGCCGTTGGGAAACACTGCGCGGCGCAGGGTGCTGGGAGAATGGCTATACTTGGCATGGCCTGACTGCGGCAGAGGAGTTTGGGCAGCACAATCACGCGCTTAATGTCCTGCTGGTTCGGGAAGACTACCGGGTAATCGGACACATTACTTGGTACCCCATGCGGCAGAAGGGCAAAGCGGCGATTTGTGACGTCGCCGTAACAAAACGCCTGCGCGGTCGAGGAATTGGCTCCTACCTACTGCACTCTGCCCTAACACACCTCTATCAGCTTGGGTTTTCCGAAGTAGAGCTGTGCACGACCCCGGCGCTAAGCAAGGCAGCTTACAGGCTGTACTTAAGAGCTGGGTTCGAGACTGCTGCTACGTGGCTGGAGATGTCTAAGCCACTTCACCGTAATTTAACTCCCTCTCTGTGACCTCTGTGTCTTTGTGGTGAATCGTCTCTCTAAACAAAGGGCCCATCCTCTACAGGCTGGACCTCGCTTGGCGATGCGCCAGACTTACATTGCATCCACAAATTCGCCTACTGTCAGATTGGCATCACGCAGGAGCCTACGAAGTGTTCCCTTGGCTACTTCTTTGTGATCTGGAACTGACAAAGTGGCGATCTCCCCTTCTTTTGTCAAGATGATGTGGCTGCCACGTTGCCGTGAAACGCTCCATCCGAAGGATTCGAACACCCGCACTGCTTCTTGACCACTGAGAACTGGAAGCGAGGCCACTAAGCTATGACCTCAACTTGTCTCGTCTCAACAGTGAGTGGCAGTCCTTTTTCTGCCCGGACTTCAAGACACAGAGCAATTGCTTCTCTAATATTAGCGATAGCTTCGTCTCTTGTTTTTCCCTGACTAACACAACCAGGAATAGACGGGCATTGTGCAACCCATACTCCATCTTCGTCCCGGTCAAGAATCACGTTGAACTTCATCTTTGGTCACCACCTCTGAATCACGGTCACATTTAATCTGTGTAGAAAAAGTCTATTTTACGAGACAGGGATTGTCAAGGAAAGGTCTGATGGGCAGGGTGCGTTTTCCGTCCCCCGCGTTGCGCGTCCCTCTCCGCTCTATCTCTGTGAACTCTGTGTACTCTGTGGTGCATCATCTTGTTCGCGTAGTTAAAATTGTTCTACGTTAGTATTGCACTAGGAGGACTTTGTTATTGGTTAAAGAATGTTATATAATGATCGTGCAACTCCAGTCGTTCCGCATGGGGTAGGCAAGCGGGAGTCGGGTCGCCACACGAGCTTCTAAATAAAGGGGGTTTTTTGCTTGAAGAAATTTTTGGCAGTAGCTGCGGTTGCGCTAGTGACAGTCGCAGCACTTGCGGGCTGTGCTCCGCAAGCAATTCACAATGACGGGACGTTTATCGCCGTTTCTGATGCTAACGACCGCGGTTTTGTGCGCGCCGAAGTAACGATTGCCCGCGACAAAATTACCGCCGTTAAGCTGATGGAGTTTAACGCCTTAGGCCTAGAAAAAGGCCCAACTTACGGGTATGCCCCGTTCCACACTTTCCTTGCCGAAATGCCTAAGCGCTTTGTAGAAAAGAACAACTGGGATGTCGATGTAGTGTCACAAGCTACCGGCTCTTCTAATGGCGCTAAGCAAGCAGTGCTCCGTGCCACCCAAATGGCACGCAAGACAAAAACTACCGCCGCTACTATGTGGGACGGCACCTTTATGGCCATCAGCGACCGGACCGAACGCGGCTGGGGCATTGCCTGGGTCACCATTAGCGACGGCAAGATTAGCCGCGTGGTCCTGCACGAAACACGTCCGGCACCGGAGCGTGATGCCGCAGGTGCTGTGGTCTTAGGTCAGGACGGCAGACCGGTAACCAGAAGGGATGCCGCAGGCAATGTCATCTTCGAGCGCAAACCTGCTGACTACGCCTTTGCTCCCTATCACGAAGCCATCGTTGAGCTCCCGAAGCGCTTCGTGGCTAAGAACAGCGCGCAGGTCGATGCCTTTACCGGCGCTACAGGTACCTCAAACAACTCTATGCTGGCCGTGCAGCGCGCGCTAGACTCGGCCAAGCGGTAGTAACTGCAGTTTACATGCCTACCAGCAATGGCTGCCCTATCAGGCAGCCATTTTGCGTCGAGTCTGCGCTTGCAGGA